>JAQTNW010000004.1 GCA_028713655.1 Candidatus Methylacidiphilales bacterium
AGCCGACGGGGTTCACGGTTTGCCGCCGCGCGAAGCTTGGACAGAAGCCGCCCGCCGCCGCCGCGACGCCTACGCCATCACACCCGGTGCGCCTCTTCTCAAAACCGAGTTCGGTTACTTCTGCTGGGATGAGTGGAAAAAGCAGGGATTGCCTGACATTGAAGCGTGGTCACCGGAAGCGGCGGCATTTTTCCACTATGATGCCGTCGGGGAGGGGAGGCATAATCTCGGAGGGCTTGGATGGTGCGAACCCGAATATGTGCCGCAGTTCGAGGTGAAAATCCTCGAGGATCGCGGAGATACGGAAGTCGAACAGGATTGGGCGGGCCGGCATGTTCTTTATTTCAAAGGCAGACGGAACGGGTTCATGCCCGAATACCTCGACCACCCGGTCAAGGACATGGAAACCTGGAAGTCTAATGCGGAATGGCGGCTCGATCCGAAAGACCCGCGCCGCTATGCAAATCTGGAAAAAACCATGTCCGCAGCGCGTGATGCTGCCGCGCGCGGGGAAATGATTATCCAGGGCCTGGCCGGCTCGTTTATGTATCTGCGGTCGATGATCGGGCCGGAAGCGCTTCTCTATGCGTTTTACGACCAGCCCGAATTGATTGAAGCCGCCATGGAGCGATGGATCGAGTTGGCCGATGCCGTTACCGCCGCCCACCAGCGTTATGTCACCTTTGATGAGATATTTTTCGCCGAGGATAATTGCTACAATCACGGGCCTCTGGTTTCGCCCGAAATGATCCGCACCATGCTGCATCCCTATTACAAGGAACTTTTGAAGCGCGTGAGGGCGCGGCAGATCGACAAGACCCGGCATCTTTACCTTCAGATTGATACGGATGGCGACTGCAGTTCCCTCATTCCGTTTTACATCCAGGACATTGGGATGGATTCCATGTCTCCGTTCGAAGTGGCCAGCGGTTGCGATGTCGTCAAAATCGGGCGCGAATATCCGCAGCTCTGCATGCGTGGCGGGATTGACAAACGTGTGCTGGCCGCCGGACCAAAGGCCATTGACGAGATGGTTGAACGCATTCTTCCGGCGATGCGGAAGCGTGGAGGGTATATTCCATGCTGCGATCACGGCGTCCCGGCTGAAGTTTCGCTCGAAAACTACCTCCACTACCGCAGGCGCTGTGTTGAGCTGGGTGAGTAAGCAAAACCGCCTGAATGGGTATTTTGTTTTGATTTTTGAATTGGAACTGTCTTATTTTGAGGCGGTTTTGCAATAACCTGCATAGACCCAGCGCGTGTCTTTCCGCTGTTGCGTCCCGGCGCTAACAAGTTGCCCATTGAAATGAGTATGGAATATGCAGGTTAAGCCTTGTAAAGCGCCTCAAGATGGGCAAAAATTGCCCATTCCATGAAGCTGGAACGTATCCTGGTTGTTGACGATGAAAGCCCCGTCCGCGTCTTGGTGACGGATTTGTTGCGCGAGATGGATTATCTGGCGCTTGGAGTCGCATCGATTGAACAGGCCAGAAACGCTCTGAAGGAAGACGCCTTCGACCTTGTGATTTGCGACCTTCGACTCAGCGACGGCAACGGGCTTGTCTTGCTTCAGGAAATCCGAAAGTCGTATCCCAACATTCATACCATGCTGATGACAGGATTCGGCAGTTTGGATTCCGCGGTGGAAGCGCTGCGCATCGGTGTTTTTGATTACCTGCTTAAACCGATCGACGGGCGGCGCCTGGCGGTGACGCTGGACCGTTTGCAGTGCGTGCTGGATCTCGAGGCGGAGAATGTTTATTTGCGCGACGCGGTGGCGGAACGGGACGGCGATTTGGTTTCATGGGGCAACAGCCCGGCCATGTTGCGCGTCAAGGAAGTGATAGACCGGATATGCCAGACGGATGCCACGGTTTTGATCCAGGGGGAGAGCGGCACGGGCAAGGAGGTTGTCGCGCATGCGCTGCACAGGCAGAGCCATCGTTCAAGCCAGCCGTTCATCCGGGTCAACTGTGCGGCGATCCCTGCCACATTGCTGGAGAGTGAATTCTTCGGGCATGAAAAGGGGGCTTTCACCGGCGCGGTGCAGCGCCGGGAAGGGCGCTTTGAACTGGCGAATGGCGGTACGTTGCTGTTGGATGAAATTTCAGAAATTCCTCCGGACCTGCAGGTCAAATTGCTGCGCGTCCTGCAGGAGCGGGAGTTTGAACGGGTCGGCGGCAACAAAACCATCAAAGTGGATGTGAGGATCCTGGCCACCACGAACCGGAACCTTCTCAAGGCGGTGAAATCCGGAAGCTTTCGCGAGGATTTGTATTACCGGTTGAACGTGGTCCCCCTCGAACTGCCGCCGCTCCGCGAGCGGGGTGAGGATGTGCAGCATTTGGCCTCGCACTTTTTGCAGGAGTTCAACCGGAAGCACGGAAAAAAAATCAACAAGATGTCGCACGAAGCGCTGCTGAAGATCCAAGCCTACCACTGGCCGGGCAATGTCAGGGAACTGCAGAATGCGATTGAACGCGCGGTGATTTTGGCGTCGGACAACGTGGACTTGCGGCCTGACGACCTGCCGTTGGCGGAAGCCGCAGAGACGGAGGGATTGCCGGGCGACGGGCACATTTTGAAAATGGAGGAAATGGAGCGGCAATTGATCCTGCGCGCCCTGGACCGCTGCAACGGGAATCGGACCCATGCGTCTGAAATGCTGGGCATCAGCCTGCGCACCATGCGCAACAAACTCGCGCTGTACCGCAGAATGGGGCTGGAGTTGAGTGCGACTAACACTCAAAATACAAAACAGACTTAACGCAAGGGAAGCCATTTTACAGAGAGATCGCGAAGAACGGGGAAGCTTTTACCACAGAAAAGCAGGGGCTTATAACTTAAGCTTTAAGCTGCTTTCATGGCGTTCATCTGCGGTTTAATTTGATCTTCCATTTTGTTCTCCTTGTGTTCTTTTGTCGCAATAAATGCTTTTCTCCGCGTTCTGGCCGCCTCGGCGCTGAAACCTGCTTTTTGCGACTTGGCGTTAAAATCCCCCCGGTAAAACCACAGGATTTCCCGCACCGGGAAATCCTCGACGTTCCCGGAAAACGCATTAGATTCTAACCCATGCCCGAAAATCAGGTTAAGCCCAGAAAAGTCAACCTCCGCACGCCCGAGGTGATGTCGATTGTCCAAGCCCAGGTCGAAAGCCATTACCGCAGCCGCGTGGTGGATTATGTGCGCAACTCCGGGCACCGGCTTTCGGCAAATTCCCTCGTCGTCAAACTGGCGAAGGCGTTCGGTTTTTGCTATGGCGTGGAACGCGCCATCGATCTGGCCTATGCGGCAGCCAAATATTTCCATGACCGCAAGATTTATCTGCTGGGGGAGATCATCCACAACCCCGAAGTGAACGACCAATTGAAGGAAATGGGCATTCATTCCCTGCAGGAAGGCGAGCACGGCTATGATCTTTCGCATATCACAGTGGAGGATGTGGTCATTGTGCCGGCGTTTGGCGCTCCGGTGGAAACCATGAACCGGCTGAAGGAATTGAATTGTATCACGGTTGATACGACCTGCGGCGACGTGATGAGCGTTTGGAAACGCGTGCGGCAATACAATCGCGAAAAAGTGACCTCGATCATCCACGGCAAGGCCTGGCATGAGGAGACGAAGGCCACCAGTTCCCGCGCGCTGGGCGACGATGCCAGCGGCCATTATCTCGTGGTGTTCACGCTTGATGAGACCGATTACGTTTGCAATTACATCCGGCATGGCGGCAACAAGGAAGATTTTCTGAAAAAATTCGAGGGCGCTTATTCTCCCGGCTTTGACCCGGACCAGCACCTGCGTTATGTCGGCGTGGCCAATCAGACGACGATGATGCGCAACGAGACCGAGGAAGTGCAGCGCCGGATCCGCCAGGCGATCGAAGACCGTTATGGCAAGGAGGCGTTGCCGGAGCATTTCCGATTTTTCGACACGATTTGCGGCGCCACGCAGGAGCGGCAGGACGCCTTGAGTGTCATGCTGGCCGAACCCATGAATCTGCTGATTGTGGTGGGCGGTTACAACAGCAGCAACACCTCGCACCTCGCGGAAATGGGCGAGGCCAAGCTGCCGACGTATTTCATCAAGAACGCCTCCAAAATGGAATCGACGAAGTTAATCCGCCATTGGAACCAGCATAAAAATGTCGAGGAATCGACAGAGAACTGGCTGCCCGACGGAGACGTGACGGTGGGGGTGACGGCGGGCGCGTCCTGTCCGAACAACCTGATTGAGGAAATCATCCACAAGCTCTACGCCTTCCGAGGGGTGAAGGTGCTGGATCTGCTGCCTGAGTGGGCGCGGGAGTGAAGCGTTCACCGCTTAATCGCGGGGAACGCTTAGTTTTAAGTTTGTAAGTCTTAAGTTTTAAGTCAGAGACGCAGTCAGCTCTCAGCCTTCATCATTTCCCTCACAACCCGGCCATGAAGTTGAACGTCATGTCCACATGGCCGGGCAGGTGCTCGTGCCCGTAGTCGGGGTACAGCTTGAGCTGTTTTGGGGCGGTAATCTTATTATAGGTAGCGAATTGTGAAGACGGCGGGCAGATGGTGTCCATCAGCCCCATGAACAGCAGTACGTCCGCCCGGATGCGCGGCGCCAGGTTCTGAAGATCGATGTAGCCCAGCGTGCGGAAAACTTCATCCTTCCGCTCGTGCCGGGGATCGAAGAGCCGGAAATAATCCCTGAGTTCCTGATAGGCGTCCCTGGCCAGATCCATTTCCCAGACGCGAAGATAGTCACTCAAAAATGGATACAACGGCGCCGCCTTCCGGATGCGCGGTTCCAGGGCTGCGCATGCCAGTGTGAGCGCGCCTCCCTGCGAACCGCCATGGGCTCCGACACGGTTGGCATCGACCTCCGGAAAGCCCATGACAATCCGGGCCAGTTGTGCGGTATCGAGAAAAATATGCCTGAAAAGAAGGTTGTCGGGATGGTCGTCCAAGCCGCGGATGATATGGCCGCGGTGGGTGTTTCCCTTGGTGCCGCCCTTGTCTTCGCTGAGTCCGCCCTGGCCTCGGCAATCCAGAGCGGCAACGCAATATCCCTGGCTCACATAGTTGAGTTTGTCCGCCCATTCGCCGCTGTTTCCCGAATAGCCATGAAACAGCAACACAGCAGGTCCGGGTTTCTTGGAGTGCTTGGGACGAAGGTATTTTGCATGAATCCGGGCGCCGCGCACCCCGGTGAAATAGAGGTCGAAGCATTCGACGGTTTCAGAGTCCAGTCCCTTGAAGGAGACCAGCGCGATATCGGGATCCGTGCCGTGCATTTCGGCCAGCCCACGCTCCCAGTAGGAGTCGAAATCCTTCGGACGCGGGTTGCAGCCCTGATACGTGTACAATTGGTCCAAAGGAAGTTCAAAGGTGGCCATAGGTTGGATTTTTTAATTAAAGGTTTGGATTGTGTTGTCAATAATGTACAGGATCCCTGCCTCTCAATCTCGATCTTAATCTTAATCCTGCTCTTAATCTTCCCCCGCCTTCTTTGCGATCTCTCTGTAAAATTGCTTTGCCATCAACGCCGTCTTAGCCTGCATACCCCGGCCTTCTTTGGAAATCGCGCCGCTTGCCGTTCTTATCCATGTGCAGGAAGGAAGGTGCCGGGAGCATGCAGGCTGCGAAAACAAATTCGCGGAGAAGCTGCAAATTCCCTTGAACTACACCGTGCGTCTATTACTGTTTCTCAGTTATGCCGCAAGCGGGTGAATTTGCCTATAATTCAAAGGTTGAAGGAAACATTGTCCTGACGACCGTCGAGTCATCCATCAACTGGATGCGCAAAAATTCACTCTGGCCCATGCCCATGGGGCTGGCGTGTTGCGCGATTGAGCTCATGGCGGCCGCTTCTTCCCGTTATGACATTTCCCGCTTCGGCGCCGAGGTCATGCGTTTTTCCCCGCGTCAAGCGGACCTTTTGGTGGTGGCCGGCACCGTGACTTATAAAATGGCGCTGGCAACCAAACGGATCTGGGACCAGATGCCGGATCCGAAATGGTGCATCGCCATGGGCGCGTGCGCGAGCACGGGCGGCATGTATCGGAGCTATGCGGTACTGCAGGGGATTGATAATTTGATTCCGGTGGATGTTTATATCTCCGGCTGCCCGCCCCGGCCGGAAGCGTTGCTAGAAGGGTTGATGAAATTGCAGGAAAAAATCGCCGGGGAACATTCTCTCCGTACGCTGAAACAGGCCGCCGCTTGAGTATGTCCGCCCCCTCCGCATTAAACGACACCTATACGGGCAAATTCACGGGCAGGCTGTCGGTGCAGCCCGAGTTCCGCGGTGAAACCACCTGGCTGGTTGAAAAATCCCAGGTCCTTGCCGTCCTCGAATCGCTCAAAAAAGACGGGTTTGATTTTCTGACCGATCTTTCCTCGGTGGACAACTCCGATCAAGAGCCGCGCTTCGAGGTGGTGTATGAATTGCTGAATCTTTCCACCCTGCAGCATCTGCGGATCAAGACGCGTGTTGCGGACGGCGAGGCGGTGCCTAGCGTGGTACATCTTTGGAAGACGGCCAACTGGCATGAGCGCGAAGCCTATGACATGATGGGTATCACCTTCGAGGGACATCCCGATCTGCGCCGCATTTTGATGTGGGAAGGCTACCCCTATTATCCCTTGCGCAAGGAATTCCCGCTGGAGGGCAAAAAGACCGAAATGCCCGACATCGCCTTCACCAAGCCTGCGCCGCTGGAAGGCGGGCCGTTTGTGACATCGCCGACCGGCAATTTGCTGCGCCGTGAACCGCGAGCCCGGCCCCCGGAACAGGAAGATCCGAAACGCCAACCCCAAAACTAAAGCTATTTTTCATGAGCTCGGTACAGGAACTTGAAATCAAGGACACAGCGGCCAAAAACTCCGAGGCGGCGGGGCAGGTTGTCGATACAGTCGGCGAAAAACTGGTACTGAACCTGGGGCCGTCGCACCCGAGCACGCACGGCGTGCTGCGCATCGTGCTGGAACTGGACGGGGAGGTCATCGTCAAGGCCGATCCCGACGTGGGTTATCTCCACCGGGGCGATGAAAAAATCGCCGAGAACATGACGTGGACCCAATTTATCCCCTACACGGACCGCCTGGATTACCTGGCTCCGCTGGCCAGCAACGTGGCCTACGCATGCGCGGTGGAGAAACTGATGGGATACGAACTGACGCCGCGCGCAAAGGTCATCCGTGTCATTTGTTGCGAACTCGCGCGCATCTCGGCCCATTTGCTGGGCGTGGGTTGTTATGCGATGGACTGCGGCGCCATGACGGTATTTCTTTACACCTTTGAGGAACGTGAGAAAATTTATAATTTGATCGAGCTATTGACCGGAGCCCGCTTCACCACTTCCTACACGCGCATCGGCGGGTTGGCGCGCGACCTGCCCGAGGGCTTTATCCCCAATCTCAAACTTTTCCTCGACCAGTTCCCTGCAAAAATCGATGAGGTGGATAATCTGATCACCAAGAACCCGATTTTTGTCAACCGCACGAAGGATATCGGCATCATCTCGCGCGAAGACGCCATCAGCTACGGGCTGACGGGTCCGAACCTGCGCGGCTCGGGCGTCGATTATGATGTCCGCAAGAAAAGGCCTTACCTGGATTACGATCAATACGACTTCGACGTTCCCCTGGGTTCGGTCGGGGACAGCTATGACCGTTATCTCGTCCGGATGGAGGAGTTGCGCCAGAGCGTCCGCCTCCTGAGGCAGGCCATCGACCGGTTGCCCGGCGGCCCGATCTTTGTCGATGACCCCAAAAACATCCTGCCGAAAAAGGACAAAGTCCTGACCAAGATGGAGGAGTTGATCCAGCAATTCATGATTGTGACCGAGGGCATCGACGCGCCGAAGGGTGAAGTTTATTTCGGCGCGGAAAATCCCAAGGGCGAACTGGGCTTTTACATCAACAGCCGCGGCGGCGGCGTGCCGCACCGGATGAAGATACGCTCGCCCTCCTTTGTCAACCTGAGCATCCTGCCGCATCTGTTGCCGGGTTGCACGGTCAGCGATGTGGTGGCGATTTTGGGCAGCCTGGATTTTGTGATGGGAGAATGCGACCGCTGATAATCAGCGAACTGGAGTTATAACCTATGAACTATAAAAAGACGGCGGGCCGCTTGGCGGCGATTGTTGTGTTCGGTTTCATGGTGATCGCCTGCGGAGCGCGTTTGACCAATGACAACCTGCTCAAGGTCAAAAATGGGATGACAGAAGCCCAGGTGAAGGATATCCTCGGCGGGCCCACCAAGGTTGAGTCGGGCGAGGTGCTGGGCCTGCGCGGCTCCACCTACTACTACGAAAAGGGCAAAACCCGGGTACAAATCAATTTCATCAATGACGGGGTCGTCAGCAAAACCGGAAGCTTCGAGTAACAGCCGTTCCCAATGCCATGAGTGTTTCATTGCCAGCCGAATTGGAAAAAAAGATCGACGAGGTCATCACCCATTATCCGGTGTCGAAGCGCAGCGCTTCGCTGCCCGTGCTTCATCTCTGGCAGGAACAGTTCGGTTTTATTTCCGATGAAGCGATTGAGTTCATCGCCAAAAAACTCGATCTGCAGCCGGTGCATATTCTGGAACTGGTGACGTTTTATCCCATGTTCCGGCGTGAAGCCATTGGCAAGCACCACATCAAGGTTTGCCGGACGCTGTCCTGCGCCTTGGGAGGCGCCCACGAGACCCACGCCTGTTTTAAAAAGCAGACCGGCGCGCAGGGCGACGACCACGGCCCGATCAGCAGCCCGGACGGCAAATACACGATTGAATATGTGGAGTGCCTGGCTGCCTGCGGCACGGCCCCGGTGGTCATGGTGAATGATGATTTTTACGAAAACGTCGGCCCGCAAAAAGCCGGGGAACTTTTGAACAAGTACAAATAAGATTATGGCCGCTGCTGAACGACGCATCATTTTCAAACACATCGATGAACCGGGTTACACTCCGGACATCGCGTGTTATCTCAAGCACGGCGGCTACGAGGACCTGAAGAAGGCCGTGCGCCTCGACCCGGCTGCGATCCGCGAGGATGTTAAAAAATCCCAGCTTCGGGGCCGTGGCGGCGCGGGCTTTTCCTGCGGCATGAAATGGGGATTCATCGATCCGAAGAAAAACACCAAGCCGGTTTACCTGATTTGCAACGCCGATGAGTCCGAACCCGGCACCTTCAAGGACCGGCAGATCATTTACAAGGACCCGCACCAGTTGCTGGAGGGAATGATCATTTCCTGCTTCGCGAACCATGTGAAGCTTTCCTACATCTACATCCGGGGCGAGTTTCCCGACGGCGCAAAAATCCTCGAGCGCGCGATTGAGGAAGCCCGCGCCAGGAATTTCCTCGGAAAGAGAATCCTTGGAACCGATTATGAGCTTGAGATTTATGTCCATCGCGGCGCTGGAGCTTATATTTGCGGCGAGGAAACCGGCCTGATCGAATCCCTGGAAGGCAAGCGCCCGTATCCCCGCATCAAACCTCCCTATTTCCCGGCCGTCCTCGGCCTTTACATGTGCCCGACCATCGTCAACAACGTGGAAACCTTGTGCAATGTGAAGCACATCATCGCCATGGGCGGCGAGGCCTTTGCCAAAATTGGCAAACCGAACAACACCGGCACCCGCGTCCTGGGCGTGAGCGGCGACGTGAAGAAACCGGGCTACTACGAATTTGAATGTGGCGCGATTACTTTGGGCGAGCTGATTTATGATGTCTGCGGCGGCATCCGGAACGGGAACAAGCTTAAGGCGGTCATTCCCGGCGGATCTTCCTCCAAGGTGTTGCGCGCCGGAGTCCGTTACAGGATCCGGGAAAAAGCCGCGGATGGCAAAATGGTGGAACGTGAAATCGGTCTGGAAGACATCCCGCTGGATTTTGACACGATGGCCGCGGCCGGTTCCATGGCGGGTTCGGGCGGAGTGATCGTCATGGATGACACGCGCGACATGGTGGAATGCCTGTCGAATCTTGCCGAGTTTTATGCGCATGAATCCTGCGGCCAGTGTACTCCTTGCCGCGAAGGCGCGCTTTGGATGAAGAAAATCCTGCACCGCCTCTCGCATGGGCATGGCCGCGCGGAAGACGCCGATTTGTTGAAGAGTGTGGCGGACAACATCGCGGGTCGCACGATCTGCGCCTTTGGCGAAGCCTGTGCCTGGCCGGTGCAAAGTTTTGTGGACGGGTTCCGGGAAGAATTTCTGGCGAAAGCGAAAACGGCGGGATGATTTACCGCAGAGCCGCAGAGGACGCAGAGAAATCAAGAGAATGAGCGCGAGTATGAGTATGAGAACAAATTTACCGCAGATCACGCTGATGAGCGCAGATATGTGCAGTTTTATAAAGATTTTGAAACTTAGCGGCTTCGTGGCTTCGTGTGAGAAAATGTATTTGCGCAATTCTTTGAGATCTTTGCGCTCCTTTGCGGCTACATTATGAATTCTCCTAAAATGAATCCCTTCAATCACGACATCGCGGCGCCCGAGACGCCGCTGGTGAATGTCAATTTCAACGGCAAATGGATACAGGTGCCCAAGGGCGCGAATGTGGTCGAAGTGACCCGCGAGCAGGACGAGTTCCTCCCGCATTATTGCTACCATCCCAAACTTTCCATTTCCGGCAACTGCCGCATGTGCCTGTTTGAAATGGGTACGCCCAAAATGGACGCCAAGCGCCAGCCCGTGATGGGCGCCGACGGCAAGCCCGAGATCGCCTGGATTCCCAAGCCGCAGATCGGTTGCGCCACCCAGGTGACAGAGGGAATGGGCATCCGGACCAACTCGCCTCTCGCGGAGGAATGCCGCAAGGGCGTGATGGAATTTTTGTTGATCAATCATCCGCTGGACTGCCCCATTTGCGACCAGGCGGGCGAGTGCAAGCTGCAGGAATATTCCAGCGAGTACGGCACCAACACCAGCCGCTTCGTGGAGGAGAAGGTCAAGAAACCGAAGCTTTTTGATCTCGGCCGGAACATCATGCTCGACGACGAGCGTTGCATTCTTTGCACGCGCTGCATCCGCTTTGCCAAAGAGGTCATGGACGACGACGTGCTGGGCATTGTCAATCGCGGCAGTCACAACACCGTGACCTGCCATCCCAACAAGCGCTTCGACAACAATTATTCGCTCAACACGGTCGATATCTGCCCGGTCGGCGCGCTGACGAGCAAGGATTTCCGTTTCAAGATGCGCGTCTGGTTTTTGAAGGAGACCAACAGCATTTGCACAAGCTGCGGCACGGGTTGCAATGTGACCGTCGGCTCGCGCGAAGGAGTCGTGTACCGCTTGACACCGCGCGAGAACGAAGAGGTCAATTCACTCTGGATGTGTGATGCCGGGCGTCTGAACATCCATTATTTGCATGATGAAAAGAGGTTCAGTCGGCCTCTGGCCCGTGTCAGTGGCGACTTGTTTGAATCGGGCTGGGATGATGTTTTGGGACAGGCCTCCCGGCGCTTGAAAGCTTTTTCGGGCGGGCAGATTGCCGTTGTCGCCTCCGCGCGCATGACCAACGAGGAATTGTTCCTGGCCAAGCTGTGGATCGATGAACTGAAGGTTTCGCTTTATGACGTAGTGCCGAGGGCAGGGAAGGCCGACGGCTTCCTGCGTTCCGCCGACTTGAATCCCAATTCAAGCGGAGCCCGCCTGCTCGGTGTTTCCAAGGAGGGCAAGGATTTGCCCGCCATCCGGGATGCGGTGAAGTCGGGTGCGATCAAGGCCCTGATTGTTTTGCATGAGGATGCCGCTGAGATTGGATTGACGCCTGAGGACCTCAAAAAGCTGGACCTGATAGTGTTCGTCGGACTGATTCCGAATGCGACAACCCAGGCTGCGCATTTCATTCTCCCGGCTGCGGGTTTTGCGGAAAAGCGCGGATCGATGATCAACGTGAACGGACGCCTGCAGCGGCTCAATCCGGCGCATCAACCGCCCGGCGAGGCGTTGGAAGACTGGGAAATCCTGCGCGACCTGCGCAGCCAGACCACAGGTGGCAACGGAATTGGCTCGGTCGAGGATGTGTTTCACGCCATGGCGGGACAGATTTCGGTTTTGTCAGGCTTGTGCCTCGGTCGAATTGGAGATATGGGTGTGCCTCTGGATTTGGAAGCCAAAGCGCCCAAGCGCGAATCGAGTCCGGCCGGGGTTGCGGCTTCTTGAACGCCCGGGCGAGGGGAACTGATTTATGATAGACGGACCTACACTTGTTTTTATTCTGGCCTCGGCGCTTAAATGCGCCGTGGTGGTCGGGATCATGCTGGGCATGGTGGCCTACAGCGTGGTGGCCGAACGCCGCTTCAGCGCCTGGTTCCAGGACCGGATCGGGCCCAACCGCGTCGGCATGCTGCTCGGCGGCGTGCGAATCGGAAAATTCACGGTACCCAACTGGCGCCTGTGGGGTTTGGGCCAGCCCATCGTGGACGGCTTAAAATTCATCCTCAAAGAGGAAATCACGCCCGGCCATGTCAACAAGCCGTATTTCTTCCTGGCGCCCGTGCTGGCCATGGTTCCGGCCCTGATGACCGTCGCCGTCGTTCCCTTTGGCAGCATCATCGATCTCCGTCCGCTGGCGGCCTGGGTGGCCGTTTCATTCAAGCTGCCCTTGGATGCGGCGACTCTGAACGCATTTGCCATTCCCGCGGTGATCGCCGACCTCAATGTTGGGATTCTTTTTGTCTTTGCAATTGTCTCCATCAGCGTGTACGGCATCGTGCTTGCGGGCTGGTCGTCCAATTCCAAGTATTCGTTCCTGGGCGGCATCCGCTCTTCCGCGCAGATGATTTCCTATGAGATTTCAATGGGCCTGGCCGTGGTCCCGATCTTCCTGGTGATAGGCCAGTTGAACCTGGGCAAGATCGTGGAATACCAGGCGCAACACGGCTGGCTGGCGCTCGCGGTGTTTGCACCGAGAAGCCATTGGGGCGCTGAGACTGAGAGTCTCGTACTCTGGCCGTTCCTGGCGCTCTCCTTTATTATTTTCCTGATTGCTGCGTTTGCCGAAACCAACCGCCTGCCTTTCGACCTGGCGGAATGCGAGACTGAACTCGTCGGTGGGTATCACACCGAATATGGCGCGTTCAAGTTCGCCCTCTTTTTCCTCGGAGAATACGCCGCCATGTTGGTGACTTCCGCGATCATGGTGACTTTGTTCTTTGGTGGCTGGACCCTGCCGTTCCATCCCTGGCTCTACGACGTTTCTGTCGCGCCGTGGTGGTTTACTCCGGTGCATATTTTGGTGTTCCTGGGTAAAATGTTTTTCTTCATCTTTTTCTTCATCTGGGTGCGCTGGACGCTTCCGCGCTTCCGTTACGACCAGCTCATGGGTTTGGGTTGGAAATTCTTCATCCCCGTCGCGCTGGCCAACGTGCTCGTCACCGCCGGCATCGTCGCCTGGTTCCAGTTGAGATAAGTGCGAAGCAAAACGGATTTTAACGCAAAGCCGGAATGCGCCTGCGGCGCACGCAAAGAAAGGCTTAAAACTCAGCTTGAACTATCCCCCTGATAAGGGGGAAGACAAGGGGGTTTGTGTTTTCAGTGGACCGCGCTGAAAGTGCGGATCAAAACGCCAACGGCGTTTCGTCCTTCAGCCCAGGGTTTCACGCCGAAGCCTGCGCGGAGGCGGATACGCCCCATGCACCCGCGTCATTGCGAGAAGTCCGGCTTTGACAGACTCCTCTTCCGCCGCGGGAGGGTGAAATTTAAGGCTCGACGGGCTGGCGGATTCCTATTTTCATATACGTCTATGTCCAAGGCGGCCAAAGATATGTTGACCTTTGAATCCGCGCTTGGACGGCTGGAGGAAATTGTTGCGCAGATGGAGTCTGCGGAACTGCCTCTGGATAAAATTATCGACAAATACGAGGAAGGCATGAAGCTTCTCGGTTTTTGCGAGGAAAAATTGGAGGCGTCTGAAAAGAAAATCGAGCTGTTGACCCGGGACAAAGCCGGGAAACTACAGCGCGGGGAACTGGAAAGCGCGGAATCGCAACAGGGCGATTCACGTGGAGACGGTCCTTCTGAAACGTCCCTTTTTTAAATTAAACAGGTGGAATAGAGAGACACGAGGAACATTATGGCGCGTATTTTGGACACGATTGAAAGCCCGGCAGATGTGAAGAAACTTCCGCTCGAGGATCTTCCGATACTGGCGGAGGAAATTCGCGAGGAACTGATCACGGTTCTGAGCAAGAACGGCGGGCATCTGGGCCCCAATCTGGGCGTGGTGGAATTGACCATCGCCATGCATCGTGTTTTTGAAACGCCGAAGGACCACTTCGTTTTTGATGTCAGCCACCAGGCCTACGTTCACAAGCTGCTGACCGGCCGCCGTTCCAGGTTCCATACCGTCCGTCAGCCGGAGGGATTGAACGGGTTCATGCTGCGGACCGAAAGCGAGCATGACTGTTTTGGAGCGGGCCATGCCGGCACCGCCTTGTCCGCTGCGTTGGGCATGGCCAAGGCGCGCGACATGCGCGGAGGCGATGAGCATGTGGTGGCCCTGGCCGGGGATGCGGCCTTTACCTGCGGCGTTTCGTTTGAAGCCCTCAACAATATCGCCACCACAACCAAACGGATGATCGTGGTGTTGAACGACAACGAGTGGTCGATTGACAAGAATGTGGGCGCGATTGCGCATTATCTGAACAAAATCGTCACCAACGACAACTACTCGCATCTGCATGACAAGGCCGCCCGGTTTATTGAAATGATCGGCGGCAAGGGCGCGGTGAAGATTGCGCGGAGGGCGGAGGAAGCGATGAAGGGCTTTTTGCTGCCCAGCGTTATTTTTGAGGAATTGGGCCTGATCTATTATGGACCGATTGACGGGCACGACATCCCGACGCTGATCAACACCTTTGAATTTCTCAAAGTGCAGGAAACCCCTGTGATCGTGCATGTGCTTACGCAAAAGGGCAGGGGCTTTGAGCCGGCCATGCAAAAGCAGAAGGCCTTTCACGGCACCCCTGCCTTTGATCCGGAGACGGGTGAAACAAAATCCGGCGGACTGCCGACGTTTTCCCAGGTCTTTGCCGATACGCTGGCGAAGCTGGCGGAAACCAACCAGAAGCTGCTGGCCATCACAGCCGGCATGCCGAACGGTACTGCGCTGGACCGGTTCCAGCCGAAATTTCCGGACCGTTATTTTGATGTGGGCATCGCGGAGGAACATGCGGTTCTGTTTGCCGCGGGCATGGCGACCAAGGGTTTCAAGCCGGTCTGCGCCATTTACTCAACCTTCCTCCAGCGCGCCTATGACATGGTCATCCATGATGTCTGCCTGCAGAACCTGCCTGTTATATTCTGCATGGACCGCGGCGGGCTTTCGGGCGACGACGGTCCGACCCATCACGGTATTTTTGATATTTCGTATTTCCGCTGTGTGCCGAACGTGGTTCACATGTCGCCGAAGGACGAGGACGAATTTGCCGACATGCTGTTCACGGCCACGCAACATTCCGGCCCGATTGCGATTCGTTACCCGCGCGGGACCGGCACGGGGGTGAAGATCAAGGAGCAGCCGCAATTGATACCGATTGGCAAGGCCGAGGTGGTGAAGCATGGGCAGCAGGTGGCGATTATGTTTTATGGCCGGATGTCGAAAATGGCCGAGGAACTGGCCGCGCAACTCGAAGCCAAGGGTTATTCCGCCGCCATTATCAATGCCCGGTTTGCAAAGCCGATTGACACCGGCACGCTGGAATTTTTCGGGCGTTCCGCCGGCTTGATCATCACGCTGGAGGACCATGTCGTGGCGGGCGGTTTCGGCAGCGCGGTCTTGGAGGAAGTTTCCAACCTGGGCCTCTCGGTCCCGGTGGTGCGCGTGGGCTGGCCCGACGAGTTCATCCCGCACGGCAAGGAAGACGGCTTGCGCGAGGCTTACGGCCTGAGCGTTGCGGCCGCGTTGAGCAAAGCGGAACCCTGGCTGAAAAAAATCAAACCGCTGAAAAAAGCGGCGGCTGTCGCGTAATTGGCCCGCAAGCCTGGCCGGATATTTTTTGACAGTCTCTTAATATTATGAAGATCGTAGTTGCCTATTCCGGGGGTTTGGATACCTCCATTTTACTGACCTGGTTGAAAGAAACCTATAATGCCGAAGTGATCGCCTTTTGCGCCGATATCGGGCAGGAGGAGGAGTTGGACGGCCTTGACAAAAAGGCCATCAAGACCGGGGCGTCCAAGTGTTACATTGACGACCTGACGGAAGAATTTGCCCGGGATTTTATTTATCCGATGATTCGCGCCAGCGCTTTATATGAGAACCAGTATTTCCTGGGCACGAGCATCGCGCGCCCGCTGATTGCCAAACGGCAGGTGGAAATCGCCCGCAAGGAAAAGGCGGACGCGGTTGCGCACGGCGCCACGGGCAAGGGGAACGACCAGGTGCGCTTTGAGCTGACCTTTGCGGCGCTGGCGCCCGAGTTGAAAATCATCGCGCCCTGGCGGACCTGGAATTTCAAGGGCCGGACGGACCTGATCAATTACGCGAAAAAGCATGGCATCGAAGTGCCGGTGTCGGTGAAGAAACCCTATTCCATGGACCGCAACCTGCTGCACATCAGTTTTGAAAGCGGGATTCTGGAAGATCCCTGGAACGAGCCGCCCGCCGATATGTTCAAGCTTTCGGTTTCGCCCGAAAAGGCGCCTAACAAGCCCGAGTATGTCGAGCTTGAGTTTGAAAAAGGGGACTGCGTCGCCGTCAACGGCAAGCGCATGACTCCGGCCAATGTACTCCGCACCCTGAACAAGCTGGGCGGCAAGCATGGCATCGGGCGGGTGGATCTGGTGGAAAACCGTTTCGTCGGAATGAAATCCCGCGGTGTTTACGAAACCCCCGGCGGTTCCATCCTGCATTTCGGCCATCGGCAGATCGAGACCCTGACCATGGACCGCGAAGTCATGCATTTGCGCGACGGCTTGATTCCGAAGTATTCCGAGCTGGTCTATTACGGGTTCTGGTTTGCTCCCGAGCGCGAGTTTTTGCAGGCGGCGATTGATCAGAGCCAGGAACACGTTTGCGGCACGGTGCGGCTGAAGCTATACAAGGGAAACATCATCACGGCCGGACGCAAGAGCCCGCAGTCGCTGTACAATCCGCAGATTGCGACAATGGAAGCGGACCAGGGCGCTTACAATCAGGGCGACGCAACCGGGTTTATCAATTTGAACGGGCTGCGCCTGCGTTCCTGGGCCCGTCGTTCGGGCGGTAAAGGCAAAAAAGGCTGAAGAGTTTTAACGCAAGACGCAGAGAAAAAACCGGAATTGAACCGCGGATGACACGGATGTAGGCAAGCATTGAGCGCCAACGGCGCGGATTTATACCAGCCTGGGGCATTGCCCCAGGAACTTCGACATATAAAGCGTCCCAAGCCCTGAAGGGGCGCACTAACACAGGTTTAACCGCAGATAACGCAGATTCCTGCAGATGATTTTTTCCGTAGCCCGTTGATTATTGAGAGTTGACCCCCAATCTCATTTGAGAGTTTCCTGCAGTCCGTTGGTTATTCAGAGTTGCTCCCGAAATTCCTCTTGTTAGTTGCTGTGCGCAGCAGCAGCGGGGCCACTTATCCATTTGTGCATGCACCAGGCGATGAACTGCCATTGGGCAAGATAAAATACCGTGACAACAATGGGCGGAATAAGATCGTGCGGATCCCATGATATCGGGAACCACATAAACAGAAGCGATCCCAGAAGCGTCGAAGGGAATCCGAGGTAGCCCAGACTGAAGCAGACACCTTCGGTGCGCATTTCGCGACCCTGTGGAAGGCAAATTGCGAGAATCGTAAGACCAAATAGCGCGCTACCAATAGATATGATCCAAGGAATGCGTATCTTGCATAGGAATGCTTTCATTGCGCCGCGTGCGGTATAACTCCAGCAAATGCAACTCGATTGTGGACAAGCTGCCGTTGGCGTTGCATGCGGGCAGTTTGCGCTTCAATAAAACTGGATCAAGAGAATTGGCGCTGTTACGTCCGCCGTTGCGGACTTTGGAGTGCGCAGACATGTCTGCGCTTTTGAAGCGGACGACATGTCGTCCGTAATAAAAAGCGGCGTCGTGCCGCCGCACTCCATATAAGATGCCCCAATCCGTAAGGTTGGAGAGCTTTGCTACATGCCCTGATAAACGCGGACATAATCCACCCACATGTCGCTTTGATTGCCGTAGCGCAGAAGATTGGCAGGCCAACTGCCGCCAATGGCCAGATTTATGATGAAGATGAAGGGATTGTTCGCGGAGATCACGCCCGTGGGATGACGCAGTACCTCGATGTCGTCCAAATAATAGACGGTGAAATCGTGTGTGATCAATAAGCCATACGTGTGGAACGTCGTGGACCAGGAGGATTTGCCACCTGTTTGCATGGTCTCCACCATCTTATGGGCGTCATACGGATTGCCGTCGGGGCCCTTCATTGTCTTGCTTGTAACCCAGGCCGGAGCTGGCTGGCCCCAAAAATGAGTGGTGGCGTGGTATCCGGTCCAGATGCCACCGTTCTTGGAATTAGTCCCGTACGCCTCTATCACGTCCAATTCATCGCAGGGCCCCTTGTTTGTCCCAAGATCTTCCGGCTTTTTGGACCCGCCCCAAAAAGCGGGCCAGGTGCCTGTGGCGTTTTGTGCCAGGAACCGGCACTCCAAGTAGCAGGGTGCTGTAGAGCTAAAATGTGTGGGTGTGAGACTGCCTGTGGAACCGCGGGTGCCCGGCGGTTTGGAGGCGTGAATCCGCAGATAATTCTTGATCTTGCCTTTGACCTGGCTGAAAGGATTGTTGGGGCCTGAGTTGTTGGTAAAGGGCCAGGAGCTGCCGTCGCCGCCGCCCCAATGGGTCCAATACTTGGCTGTGGTATCCTTGTCGTCAGTGGCAATCGAGAGAGGGCCATCGAAGTCATCGGAGAAGACCAGCTTCATGCCGTTGGCAGGCGCAGGGTTTGTCTTGGGAATGCCCTGGTTCCAGACGACGCCACCGTCATTGAAGAGTTGAAGCTCGCAGTAATCCTGCCTGTCGCCGTCGTCCTTGGCGTAGATGCGCAGGTTGATGGGTCCGTTGGGGAATTGGTCCGCATGGAAAACGAAGCTGCCGCTGCCGTCTGCTTCAAGTTTGAGGTCGGGCGCCAAATCCACGTCGTGTCCCCATGGACTGGGATTGTCCGTTGTGGGCTGCTGCCAGCAGAGTGCGTGAACGGTGGTCATCCTGCGCGCCGTAAAGGTGACGGTGACATCTCCTTTGATATTCGAGCAATAAGCCGGTGAACTCACTGAGATCGATGGGGACCAAAAGGTCTTTACTTTGCTGGCTCCACTGGCCTCGGTATAAAAAGTGGATAGAAAATCGGACAGATCCGGCTTGGAACTGGCTTGGGCTGCTGGTGCAGTGGTTGTGGGAGTGACGGTGGGTGCCGCGGCTGTGGTGGCTGCAGGTGCGGTGGGGGCCGTGGCGGTGACAGGTTCCGTGACGGCGGGCGTGGCAGGTGCAGTGGGGGCTGGGGTAACGGGTGTTTCATTTTGTGCCAGAACGTCCGTTGTCACGGTTGCCAGCATCAATGTCAGGGCCAGCAGGTACAGGGTATTCAGGCTTGGTTTGCTTGTATGGGGGGTCATTGGGAGTGATTCCTTTATGGGTTTCGGATGAAAAGGTGACTAATACAATAATCGTTACTATTCTTTTTTAGCTTGGTCAAGGTGATTGCGACTGAACAAAAAGATTTTTATGGTGAAATGATTTGCTTTAACGAATTAGTAGCGTCTCTAAAGGAAGTGAAGCGATTTATCCCATTGGTGAACACACCGCCAGTTGTTTATTGCGGAAGGCATGGCCGGAACCCGACTTGAGATATTTTTCAAACGCCATGGCTTTTGATTTTGCGGGGAAGGCGGAATACCAAACAAGATCCCAAGCGAAAAATCTCAATTGATGTTGCGGAGGCTTGGCCGAAGGAGACTGTGTCCACCCTAGCTCCGAAGGAGCGAAGGTGGAGCGGGCGACGAGATTCGAACTCGCGACATCAACCTTGGCAAGGTTGCACTCTACCAACTGAGTTACGCCCGCAATAAGAACAGGGGGTCAGACTGCCAAACCCGGCTGCCCAGACAAGCAAAAATTTCAGCGGATTGTAGCGTCGGATTTTTGCCGGAGCAGGGCAATCTGCTGGTCCGCCCGGGACTGCAATTCCTGCTGGTACTGCTGCAAAAGTTGGGTCCGGAGACTTTCAGCCTGAGTATCAATGGCCCGGAGAACCCGGTTGCGCTCGGCCATTTGCTCGCTGCGAACCGCATTGGCCCGTTGGATCTCGCGCTTTTCGTGTTCGCGCCCGGCAAAAATACCGCCCAACAGACCGGCCGCCGCTCCCGCTCCGGCGCCAATGGCCGCGCCATCGCCGCCGCCCGCTGCGGCCCCGATTCCGGCACCAAGCCCGGCTCCCGCAAGGGTTCCGATTCCCGCGCTGGTGGGTGTGCCGCTGCCGGAACCGCCATGGCGGTCCACAGGTGCGGCGTTGATCGTAGGCAGGTCGCCCATCCGGCTTTGCCGGAAATTGGCCACCTGTTGGTTGATTGCATTCATGCGGTCGTTGAAGGACTGCAACGCGCTGTTTCTCTTTGTCGCGGCTGCCTGGCGCTCGGTTTCGGAACGCAAAAGATAGACGGGCGCGCCCCCGGCTTCCTGCAGCAACCGGCTTTCGTAGGCATAATTGCGATCGAGGGGGAGGGGATCGGCTTCAAAAATCTGCCAACTGCCCTCGGATTTGGCCATGCGCCGCGCCGTCCAGTGGTATTGCAGCGGCTGGTCAACCGTGGCGATCAAGATGGTGTTTATGGATTGATAAGATTTCCCTGGAGGCAGGTCATCGGAAAGCACCAGAAGCTTGCGCAGATTTTTCTCCGCGGCGTCGGCCTTGGCCGGGGCCGGTTCGTCGATGATTGATACCAGATACAGGGTGGCGCGGCTACGGAAGCTCGCGAGGTAGGACATGGAAAAGCTGCTGTCGTTCTTGTCATAGGAAACAAGCTTGAGGTTGGTTAGGGACAGGTTTGGATCCATCCGGCTTTCCAGATGGTTGCGTGCCGGGCCGTCGCCGGGGAGATGGAGTAGCCGGTCCCAGAAACCGATTTTGGTTTTGCCGGTTTCAACAGGCGGTGTTTGGGCGCCGAGCAATTGGAGGCTATTTTTCCAATTTTGGTAATCGGCTTCGGTTGCGACATATTTGGATGGAGCGGATGCGGAAGCTGCGGACTGGGGATTGCCGCTGATTGTCCGGTATCCAAAATAAATCGTAACGACTGCGACAAGCAGGAGGAATCCAAGGACAAGAATTCCGCCGAACGTGCCCAGCAGAAGCATGGGATTGAGGCGGAGTACGATTTCTTTTCCTCCTGATTTTTCCGGAAGGGGAGGGGTTTGCCCACTGGATGGCGATGGATTTGGCATGGTGGAGCTTTCGTTGGAGTTGAGCGAGTTTATACCATGAGGACGGGATTGTGGACAAGCGCAAGGTTGTATTTGGCGGTGTTAATTGTGCCCTGCGTTGCAGATGAATCCCGTCTTGCCGCCGGGGGGGGGGATGGATTAGGCTCGAAGCATGTCGTATCGGAACTGGCCATCTTCGAATTGGTCGTACGCGCCGATGACGTATTTTCGGGGCATCCCGGTGGATCTCACCGTTTCCATCACCGTCCTGCATGTGCTGACCATGCTGTTATGCACCGTGGGGATTGCAATGGGATACGGAAACCTGTGCTGGTCCGAATTAGTCTTCAGCACTTCCAGTTTTTGGAGCGGCAAATACTGGACCTTGTTCACCGATATTTTCTATCATAATATTGCGACGGAACATATTTGGTTTCTGGTTTCAATTGCCTTGTTCTGCTGGTTTGGGCGGGATGTGGAACGGTTTATCGGGCGCCTGCATTTTGCCGTTTTGTATCTGGCCTTGATGGTGGTTCCGCCTTTGGTTTGCCTGGCGGCGGCGCATGTATTGAAACTCCATGACCTGAGCGTACACCTGCCGTACATCTGGCAGTTTTCCATTTTCGTCGGATTTGCCGTCATTTATCCGAATGTCATGCTTCTGCCTGGCATCAAAGTCAAGTGGGAGGCACTGGCTTTGGTTGCGGTGTTCGGCCTGGTGCTTTTGGCGTTTCTATCGCAGCCCGGCCAGAGCCGCTATGCCCTGATCCCGTACTGCGCTTCGCTTGCGACCGTTTATCTCTACCTGCGCTTTGTTGGCGTGGGGAATGGGATCGGTTTCTGGGAATGGTTTGAAAGCTGGCGCCAGCAGCGCGCTGAACGTGGCTTCATTCGCCGCCGGGAGGCTTATGAGAACAAGGTCAGGCATCAGGAGGAGACGGTGGATGGAATCCTTGAAAAAATCTCCTGCTCGGGATTGTCATCACTCACGCCGCAGGAACGGATCATTCTGGAAAAGGCCAGCCATCAACTTTCGCAACGCGAGAAATTTCCGCGCTAATCTCCAACGCTAAAAATTTAACGCAGAGGCGTCCGCCAGAGGACGGATTCGTCCCGTGTGCGAACAATGCGCCTGTGGCGCACGCCAAGACGCGAAAAACTTAAAACCTTATCGGCAGCTCGATGGCGTGCTTCAGAAGCAGAAGGTATTCCTCCCGCGGGATGTCGATGGCACCCAGACGCAAGGTGTGCGGCGTGCTGACCTGCGTGTCAAACAGACTGAATCCCCGCTGTTTCAAATGCTGCATCAACGCGGCAAGGGCGATGTTCGAGGCGTCCGTCACGCGGTGGAACATGGATTCGCCGGCAAAAAATCCGCCCAGGCACACGCCGTAGAGGCCTCCCGCGAGAGTGTCGCCCTGCCAGCATTCCACGCTGTGCGCATGGCCGCAGCGTTGCAATTCCGCATAGGCGCTGAACATTTCACCCTCAATCCAACTGGACTCGCGGCCCGGCGCGGATGCGGCGCAACCTTCCATCACAGCATGAAAGACCTGGTCGAATGTAATCCGGAACTTTTGTTGTTTTAGTTTCTGCGACAAACGTCGGTGGATGTGGAATGTATCGATGGGAATGATGCAGCGCGGATCGGGTGACCACCATGTCACCGGGTTTGCGGACCAGGGAAAAATGCCGTTCCGGTAGGCCTCCAGCAGGCGTGGAACGGAGAGATCCCCGCCAATGGCCACCAGTCCGTCAGGACGGGCGCCGCGGGGGTCGGGTAGCGGCGTGCCGTGCTTGAGCACGGGCACAGAAAATCCTGATTTCACTCCCTGAAAATAATACGGGACAGAGCCTTTGACAACTGTGGGTTGATCTCTACTTTGCGGACTGTGTCCCGGCTCTTATCAGGCTTAAATCCATCCCAACGCGAGGCGGTCCAGGCCCTTGACGGGCCTGTGTTGGTCCTGGCGGGCGCGGGCACGGGCAAGACGCGGGTCATCACGCACCGCATGGCCTATCTGATCGAGCAGGGGGCGGATCCAAGGCAGGTGCTGGCACTAACTTTTACGAACAAAGCCGCGCGCGAGATGAAGGAACGCTTCATGGCGCTGGTGCGGAGCCGGCATGATACCGAGGCCTTGAAACAGCTCTTCGCCGGAACTTTCCATTCCTTTTGTGTGAAGTTGCTCCGGGAATTTATTGAAAAGTTGGATTACAGCCGCAATTTCACCATTTACGACGAATCCGACCAGGTCTCGCTCTTGAAACAAATCATCGGACGTGTCGCGGGGCACAACAGCGATGTCGATTTGCAAAAAATAAAGGCCCTCATCAGCCTGGCAAAAAACAAAGGGCATGAAGCTCCCGAGGAAGCGGGGGATTCCGTGGCGCCCGCCATCTTTCGAAAGTACCAGGACGAACTCAAACTGCGCAATGCCGTGGATTTCGACGATCTCCTCGTCCTGGCGGTCAAGTTGTTGCGCGACCACCCCGAAGTCCGCAGCCAGGTGCGCGGACGCATCCGCTATCTGTTGGTGGATGAATACCAGGACACCAACCGCATCCAGTTTGAAATCGTCCGGCTGCTGGCTTCGGAGACCCGCGATGTGTGTGTCGTCGGCGACGACGACCAAAGCATCTACAGTTGGCGCGGGGCCGAGAGCTCGCACATTCTGGAATTCGAGCAGTTTTTCCCGAAGGCGACGGTGGTCCGGCTGGAGCAAAATTACCGTTGCACTCCTAACATATTGAAGGCTGCGAACAGCGTGATCCGGAACAATGCGCGGCGCCATGTGAAGTTGCTCTGGTCGGACGGCCCGCCCGGCGAAAAAATCCGCCTGGTGACCGCCGCGGGCGAGCAGGAGGAGGCGGCCTGGGTGGTGTCGGATATTCTGCGCTTGCGGCGCGAGCAGAATCTTTCCTGGGAAAGTTTCGCGTTGCTCTACCGCGCGAACCACCTTTCCCGCGTGTTCGAGCATGAGTTCCGCAGGTTGCGCATCCCGTATCGGATCGTGGGCGGGCTGGGCTTTTACGAGCGTCGCGAAGTCAAGGACGTGCTGGCCTATCTCCAGGTGATTTTAAACCCGAACGACGACATCAGCCTGTTGCGCATCATCAACCAGCCGGCGCGCGGCATCGGAAAGACAACGCTCGAGGAATTGATACGCTCGGCGCGGGAGCGGAAACATCACATCTGGCTGGAGCTTCAAGAGGAACGGAAGAAAAGCGGAAGGGCGTCCGCGGGACTCGAAAATTTTTCGAGCCTTGTGCATCGCTATCATGCGAGGTTCAAGCAGGAAACGACCTGGTCGAAGATACTCAAGGATTTATTGGAAGAGATCCGCTTTTTCGAGGAGATCCGCCGCACGAGCAAGGATAACAACGAGGCGTCGAGCCGTTGCGAAAACGTCCAGGAACTGGTGTCGGCCCTGGCTTCGCATGAACAAAAGCGCGGGGGCACACTGCAGGATTTTATCGACGGGCTGCGCCTGGACCAAAAGGATGAGAAGGACGAGGAGAAGGACGGTTATGGCGTGACCTTGATGACGCTGCACTCGGCCAAAGGGCTGGAGTTCAACCGCGTGTATCTGGTCGGCTTGGAGGAGGGGATTTTACCGCACGACCGCAGCAAGCTGGAAGGCAATGTGGAGGAGGAGCGGCGTTTGTTTTATGTGGGCATGACGCGCGCCATGCGGGGACTGGTGCTGAGCCAGTGCGGCAGCAGGCGCCGTTACGGGCAGGAAGAACCGCGGCATCCTTCGAGCTTTCTGCTCGAACTGCCGGAGGACATCATCGAGCCGATTGATGCGGCCAGCACCCTGACCCAGGCGGGTGCGGAGCAGGTGGTGGACCGGTTGAGCGCGTTGCGGGCGCGGCTCGGTGAATATCCTGAATAGCCGTATTGTCATCGGCCTAAGATGGAATACACTGCAACTCCATGAAATCGGGCATTTATCTGGTCACGTTTCAGTCCAGTCTTGAAAACTTTGGAAGCGGGATTGTTGTTATTGATAATGGAAAGGTGCATGGCGGTGATGCGGGCTTTGTGTATCTGGGTACCTACAAGGAAAATCCTCCGAATGGCACGGCCACCATCACGATTAAAAACTTCGATCCGCAGCAGCACTCGGTTTTTGGAGCCTTGAACCATTGTGGCCTTACTCTTTCGGGAACTGCATCGGCCAGCTCCTTTAGTTTGACGGGAAACGTCACCCAACAGCCTGACTTGAGAATCGCCATTTCGGGCCGGCTGATTTCGGAGTTGCTGTAAGACGCCGCGCTGCCACGCTCTTTCAATTGAAGCCTGAAGACGTGAAAGACTCAACGGATGGCAAGCTGCCTGTGTCAGCGGTTCCGAGAAGGCTTTCCGAGGACATTGCCATGCTGCTTCTCGAGTTTGCCGAGCGGCCTGTGCGGCTCGGCGAGGTGATGGAACTCATGCGGCACCGTTCCTACTCGTTTCTGCTTATACTGCTTTGTCTGCCTTTTTGCACGCCGATCCCTCTTCCGGGCCTCTCGACCCCGTTTGGGCTTGTGGTCGCGCTGATTGGATTCCGCCTCGCGCTGGGCCAGGCGCCCTGGGTCCCGCAGCGCATGCAGCAGATTCAACTGCCTGCCAAATTACTGCCGCGTGTATTGATGGCTGCGGAAAAACTCATCGTGAGACTTGAGTATCTGCTCAAGCCCCGCTGCGCCGCCGTGTTCAAGCTCCCGCTTCTGGTAAATGGCATGGGCTTGATGATCCTGATTGCCGGAGCACTCCTATTGCTGCCGCTGCCGATTCCCTTTACCAACCTGGCTCCGGCACTGACGGTCATTTTGCTGGCGTTCGCCATGATTGAGAAGGACGGCTATTTTGTCATTGCGGGAACGCTTGCTTTCGCTGTGACGATCCTGTTTTTTGCCGCCCTGTTTCTGGGAGGAATCTCGGCGGGCGCGTTTGTGGGCCATTTATATGGGGACTGAGCCGGATATTTCACATCCTTCTGAAAACTCCTGCGAAGTGTTCAGTCAAAAGGCCGGGCAAAATCAGGGGCGCGCCACATCCGGGTTAAGCGCGCGCAACGCGTCTGGTTTTGGGGCTTCGCCAAATTTCCTTGCCCCACTCATGGAGGCGGGCATACTCTTTCCCGCTATCGCATAAAAAGGCCGATGTGGCGGAATTGGCAGACGCGCCAGACTCAAAATCTGGTACTGGCAACAGTGTGTGGGTTCGACCCCCTCCATCGGCACGCCTTTTGAGGCGTACCCACCGCCGGCTTTTTTCTCCACCGCCCACTAACGGAGCGCTTGCCGCACCATTGGCAATCCGGTAAATTACTTTCATGAGCGAGATCCTCTTCGAGGTGCGGGAAGACGAAGCGGATGTCAACGGGCCGCAACCAGTCAAGGCTCTGCGCGTCCCCGGCTATGCGGTTGATCGGCAAAATGGCTCCCTTACCGGAACTGTCAATGTCAAGAGGCTGTTGAAAAAGGGGTGTTAGGTTGCACATGGAATGCATCTGAAGGTTGCTCGACTGATTTCGATAAACAGAAGGTTCAATTGCCGCGCAAAAAAGTCGGCTGACTGTTGGGCTTGATTTTGAACTGCAGTTATTGCGGCTGCAGGCATCCGCTCCAGCGCCTTGACCAAGCGCTTGATATTTTGGGCTGTGGCTGTCATCAGGCATTGTTCCAACACATTTATTTTGCCTCGCAACCGGGCGCGCCGCAATCCCATCTGTTTCTTGGCTTCTCCAAAGAGGTGTTCGATCTGCTTGCGACAACGCATGCTCAAGCGGTAAGCCTCTGTTTGCCTCTCCCGCTCCATTTGCTCAATTAGTTCTTGATGAGCGTGCCGATGAATCACCCGGTTGGAACTGCGGGTGCATTGCGCTTTAAGCGGGCATCATATCCAAGTGCGACACTTCCCTCTCGCTAAACGTTCAATTTTTATTCAGAATTCGGGCAACAGCCCGATGACAAGTGATAAAATTTTGAATGGCGGCAAAATGTCCAAAACACAAATCATGTCCCGCCTCGTCATTTTCTTTCCCAAAATCTTGTTATTTCTGCTGATTGCTCTATCCGCAAAATATTTTTTGCTGGGTCTCAGAATCATGGGTGGTTTGCTTCTTGTGTTTCTGATTGCCATTCTCTCCGCTTGGATGTACGGTTTGACGCAGCTTCAAAATCAGACACCTTGTGTGACGTTTAGGTGAATTATCGCCCGTGGCGCGATCTGCATATTGACGCTGTCAACTGGCTTGCTTTAGTCTTTGCCTGATGATTACAAGCACCAGCCAATCCCGCTGCCTTGCCGTTTTTTTCGCCCTTCTCACTTTGATTTCCTTTGTCTGGGCGAAGGATGCGACTCCGGCCCATTACGTCGTTCCGTCCGAGATCGACTTCACTAAAATTCTTCCTTCCATTGCCGCTGTCACGGATCCGCAGGCCAAGGTTGAAAAGGATTTCGAGCTTTCCGTGGTCATCGAGACGCAGAAGGAAGCTTCCGCAGCCGATGTCCAGCGCGCACGCGACGAAGCTCGCACGCCCGACCACATGCCTTCTCCGTTCTCGTTTTCGGATGTCATTGGTCCCTGGTTCAAGGCCGACAACGCGAATATCAGTCTCACTGTCGCGCTGCTCAAAAATGCCCTTGATGACGCTGAAGGTGTCATTAGACCGGCCAAGAAAAATTGGAATCGTACGCGCCCATTCCGTCAGGACCCCGCCGATATCAAGCTTCAGACGGATGATCCCGGAGAAGTTCCCGGGCCGACCAGCGCTTCCTATCCCAGCGGCCATGCCACTGACGGCATGGTTTTTGCGCTTGTTCTTTCCGACCTTGCGCCCGAGCTCAAAGACAAGCTAATCGCCCGTGGCGTCCAGTATGGCAATGACCGCGTGATCCTCGGCGTTCATTTTCCAAGCGACGTTGCCGCCGGGCGTGTTCTCGCTCAGGCCATTTACACAGCGCTTAAGGACAAGAAATCCTATCAAAACGATCTCGCTGCCGCGAAAGTGCAGTTCCAAAAGGAACTTCTCGTCCATGCCGGGCAATCGGGTGCGGTTTCAAAATAGGGCAAACGTGTTAGTCAGTCTTTGGGATCTCCGGAAGGTTGAACACCGCAAGCAGCGGACGGTGGTCGCTGGGCGCGTAGGTGCTGTATTCGGGAGGATCATTCTGGTTCTGCCGGTACACGCAGGACTTGGAGGTGTTCCACTCGCCGAACAAATGTTTGCTGACGACCATGTAATCGATCCGCTCGTATGATTTTTCAGGAAAATGGTAATGAGTCCACCAGTCGCCCAGCCAGTCTTTCAACCAAAGGTCGAAGCAGCGGTTGGCGGCGTCCTTTGAGCCGATGATGGTCGTGACGGCGCGGCTTCGGGATGTGTCGTTGAAATCGCCCATGACGATGAGGCGGGCCTCGGGGTCGGCGTCGAGAACCCGGTTCATGGCGCCCTTCACGATCAGGGCCTCGTTGCGGCGCACGAAGGCATCGCCTGATTCCTTCGCCTCGTCGCTGACAATCCCCGGGTCGGCCCGTTTGGATTTAAGATGCACGAGCATGACGCGCACCTGATAGCCGGGTTTGATTTCAATGACGGAGTTGATGATGCCGCGCTCCATTTTGTGCGGTTGCCTTGTCTTTAGTTTTGTGACGGGATCTTTGAGGGTGCTGTCGAACGTTTGATCCGTGACGGGTTCCTCGCGCAAGATGGGGAAACGCGAGAGCAATACATTTTGGATGCGGCTGTCGCCGCCTTTGCAGGTGCTGAGGTGAGGGTAGTCCAGACCCGCTTTTTTCAATTCCGACTGCACTTGTTTGACGTAGCGGTCCTTGGGGTCCTGGAGAATTTCGCAAAGGCCGAGGATGTCGGGGTGCAGGCGTTTTAAAATCGCCATCATGGAGGCGATTTCCTTGTCGGGTTTCATGGCGATCTCCACGCGGTTGCCGTCGATGATGCGGTCGGTGACGCCAAAGTTTTCCACGTTCCAGGAGCAGATGCTGTAGGTTTCCGCGGCCTGGAGTGGGGAGGAGAGGCAGGCCAGGAAGATTCCAAATGCAGGAAGTAGAAGGCGGAGCGGAGTGGCAGGCATGGAAGAATGCTAGATGAGGCGGAGCGGCTTGCCAATATAATAGAATGCGATAATCCAAAAGAAAACCCCCTTTTCTTCCCCCTTGTCAGGGGGATGGCGAAGATGGATCGCCACGGCCCAGAAAACCACACACCCCGAAGCGGTCGCCGCGGCGACCTTTCCGCCCCTCTTGATAGAAGGGATTGAGATCACTAATACAGCGTGTAGGTCTGGAGAAAGGAGCGCAGTGCCGGGGTCTCGGCGCTCTGAAACAGGCGCGAAGCCGGGCCGGATTCGCCCACGGCGCCATCGGTCAGAAAAACAACATGATCCGCCACCCGTCTCGCAAAGGCCATGTGGTGGGTGACGAGGATAAAGTCGGTGCCTTCGGTCTTGAGTGTTTCAATCACCGCAAGGACTTCGGCCGACATTTCCGGATCAAGCGCGGAGGTGGGCTCATCAAACAAAAGCAGTTTGGGTCCGGCTCCCAGGGCCCGGGCAATGGCGACGCGCTGGCGCTGTCCTCCGGAGAGTTCAGCCGGTTTTTTGTTGGCATGATCGGCCAGGCGGAATTTTTCGAGCAAAGCAAGTGCGCGCTCGCGTGCTGCTTCCGGGCTGTAACGGTGCACTTTTTCGAGCGGAAGCATGATATTTTGAAGCGCAGTCAGGTGGGGGAAAAGATTATACGCCTGGAAGACGATCCCGAGGCTTTTTCGATACCGCCGCAGCTCGGGTTCCTGATGGGCCAGACTCTGTTCGTTAAGCACGATCGAGCCGCTGTCGGGCGGGAGCAGTCCGGCGATGAGGCGCAGCAGCGTGGATTTACCGCCTCCCGAAGGCCCTATAAGCGCCAGAGACTGGCAGGACTCGCAACGGAATGTAACGCCGGAGAGTGCGCGGTGCATGCCGAAGGATTTGCGCAGGCCGCGAAGCTCAAGTTTCATAATGGAAGCTCCTTTCGAGCGAGCGCGTCCACCAAGTGACGGGAAGGGTGAGCAGCAAGTAGCCGGCTGCCAGCGGCAGGTAGGATTCGAGTGTGCTGTAGGTGAAGGAATTCACCTCCTGGGCGTTGAGCGTGAATTCGCTGATGGAGATGATGGAGAGCAGCGAGGAATCCTTGATGAGCGAAACGAATTGTCCGGCCATGGCGGGCAGGCTTTGCCGGAGCGCCTGGGGATAAATGACATAACGATAAATTTGCCAGGGAGCCAGGCCGATGGCCCGGGCGGATTCGATTTGAGAAGCGCCCACGCTTTCGATGCCGGAGCGGATGATTTCGGAAAGATAAGCGCCGCTGAAGAAGGCGAGGATGAGCACGCCGGCGACGTAGCGGTTTTCCAGGCCCAGAGCGTCGGCTACAACGTAAAAGAGGATCAAAATTTGCACCAACAGCGGTGTGCCACGTACGACTTCGGTATAAATCAGGCTGAGATAACGGAGGGGCAGGAAGGGTTGTCGCCGGGCGAGAGCGGAGGCAAGGCCGAGAAGCAGGCTCAGGACGAGCGCGGCGGAGGAAACGGCAAGGGTGACCAGCCAGCCTTGGACGAACTTGGGCCAGTAGGGCAGGATTGCGGCCCAATTCCAGGAATGGTCGAGACGCCGGAAAGCCCAGTCGAATATCAGTATGATGGCGCCAATTGCCAGCGCAAAACTGAAAATATGGCGCATGGTAGATTGGACTTTCGGGTTCATCGGTTTCCTTGCTCCGTATTATTACCCATTCGCAGGTTCTATAAAACCAATATTTAGCCTGCATATTTCATACTCATTTCAATGGTCAACCTGCTTGCGCCGGCACATAACAGTGGAAAGATGCGTGCTGGGGATATGCAGGCTATGTAACCCGGATGTCGCTGCACCCCTGTTCTTGCAACACTTTGGAGCAGGACACTTTGCCGGGTTTTCAGAAGCGTGTGAAACATCCGGGTTAGGCCAGTAACGCAGCTTGAAGGCGGTCCTGTTGTCTGTTATCTTAAAACAGTTGAACCGCTTTATTCCCAGTCTTGTATTCAGTATGGCGTGTCTGTTGTGGCAGGGCCCTTGCATGGCCGAGCAGCAGCAAGCCTGGGATTATGAGGCACCCCCGGACCGCGCCTACCAAACCGCCAAATTCCGTTGTTGGATACCGCCCGGGCTTAAGTCGCTCCGGGCGATTTTGGTGTTGCTGCCGGGCCAGAATGCAGACGGCCGACCGGCCGTGGAGGAACCGCAATGGCAGGACTTTGCCGCCAAAGAGAGTCTGGCTCTGGTCGGCGTCTTTTTTGAAGGCGATGCCGTGAGGGATTACAGCCAGGCGGAACGAGGCAGCGGCCTGACACTTATCCGGGCCATTGAAGATTTTTCTCGAAAGCCCCAGGGTCGTGATTTGCTGCTGGCCCGGATTTTTCTTCGAGGCAGCTCCAGTGGCGGGCAGTTTGCCTATAGTTTTACCCAATACCAGCCGCAACGGGTTGCCGGGTTCGCCTGTTCGAATGGGCTGTATTTCACTTCATTTCCGACAGGTGGCGGGCAGCGTGTGCCGGGTTTGTTTGCTGTGGACGGAGCGGAGAGCGATGAGCGAGTGCAAAAAAACCTGGATTTTTTCGGCAAAAATCGCGAAAGAGGCGCGCTTTGGTCCTTTGTGCGGTATGCGGAGAGCTCGGAAGGCGGCGCAGCAACTGAATTTGACCGGAAATATATATCGGCGGTTTTGACGGCGCGCCTGAATCCACTCAGTCCGCTTTCGGCCCTGGAAAATGTGACGGAGATCCTGGGCTGGGGCGGACAACTTCAAACGCGCGCGGTTTTGTCCGCGCGGCAGATTCCCCGGGGACAGGAACCGCAGCATGCCTGGTTTGTGAATGAGAAAATTGCCCGAGATTGGGCCGTGGTTGCTGCGCCGATCCACGTCAAAGCGAAACCGCCTTCCGCACCCCGGGAGTATCAATAGGGAAATCCGTGTTTATCCGCGTCCACCTGCTCGCGACGGATGTCGGAGTCAGTGGTTCAATTGTTGAGCTTAAAACTCGCGGGCTTTGAGGAAGCCGGTGCTGGGAGTGACGTGTGAGTTGGGAGGCAGGATGGCGATCAATTCCTGGTTGAGATCGCAGAGGCGTATCTCATCCGCGGGAACCCAGATTTGGGGGATGGCATGCCCCAGATCCGTCGAATCGGAAAGGGCGATTTCCTTGTACCCGGCATTGTAGCCGATGATGAGGATGCCATGTCCGGCTATCTGAGGCGACTTGGAAGTGTAGCGGGGTGAGGCGGGGAGGTGGGTTGAGCGCTGGTTGTTGCGATCCACCCACTCGCGCAACAACTGGGCGTCCAGGCACCAGAGCAGCGGAAGGCCCTGGTCGATGTATTTTTTCAGCAGCGTGAAGTTGTCAGGCTTTGATCTCTCATACACGAGGCTGTAACCCAAGGGTTCAAGCCGGCTGCTGATGCCCCGGGCAAACGGTATCCATGTGCTGCCAAACGCGGTTGTCCTGCCCTCGTCTGCCAAATCATAGACGTTGAAAGTCAGGCCGTAATGGCGCAGGTATTTTTCCCAGGCGGCAGGTACGCAGAAGCCGCGGTTGCCTTGTGAGATCGGGGGAATGCCGTCAATATAGACATCCCCTTCCCCGGTGCGTTTTACATAGCTGGCGGGGCTCATCACCGTCTGGTCCATTTCGTGCGCTTTCTCGGACTCGGCCGTTGTGGGAGCATATTGGCCTTTTTGAATGGTCAGGATCAGGGCTTCCCTGCTGCGTTCCAAAACCAATTGATGGCCGACCCATTGCCAGATCTCGGCTTTGCCTGCCTCAATGGGCTGGCCCAGACGCAGGATGAGCTTGCTCCGTATGGTATCCCGCTCCTTGCCCAGATTGCGGTCGAAATCGATCAAAAACGGGCCGATGACTTCTTTGGGTGAGGTGCTGGAGTAGCCCAGTTGCTGCAGCAAATCCGCTTTGTTTAAAAAGCCGAAGACAACGCGTTGGACTGTTCCGTTGTTGCCATAGAGATCGATGGCGTAGAGTTTGGCGCCCAACACGGTTCTTTGGCCCATGAATTCCGCCCGGTATGATTCGCCTCCCGAATTTGAAACGCCCCGCAGACCGAGCCGTTCAGCGGCGCCCCTGGCAGTGTCGTCCCACAGTGACTCGTCTTTCCAGAGAGGGAGGCCGAAAGTATCGTTCAGGCCTTGGCTAAAGGCTGGTGCAACGGCCAGTATCCAGACAAGGACAGCCAAGGCTTGGCATGCTTTGAATGAATGGATGTGTCGCATGGATTAATCAGTCTATGGAGGCTTAAACCACAGATAACACAGATAAATACGGATGGGAAACCGTTTTTCCTTTCCCATTTTGTGTGTTTTGCGGGTAAAACTTTGCGTCTCGGCAGCTTCTTGCGAGAAGATAAGGCAGTTGGCAGATGGATTTGCGGACGATAAATTGATCTTATTCACGAAGGCCCAAGCCCTTAGGATATAAACTAATTGACGTAATCCGAGGATTTTACTAATTTCTGTGTAAATTCTATATGCCTAAAAAGGGTTTAACATTTTTAATTATTCTTGCCTTGGCTCTCGCTGGGCTGAGTATTTATTTGTTCAAGACCCTTTTGGATAATGCCAAGGCCCAGGCAAATGTAGCGCCTGCCCCGCAACCGGAGCAGATGGAAATGCAAAAAGTTTTGATCGCCAAGGAAGATATCCCTATGGGAAAGCCGATCGGATTGCTCGATGTGGATACGGTTGATTTTCCGCAGAAATTCACGCCTCCCGGCGCCTTAAAATCCATGGATGATCTGAATGGGAAACTATCGGCGCAACTTATTCCGAAGGGCGATATCCTTTTGGACAAAAAAGTGGCCCTCCCGAACCAGTTGCCGCGGGCGTCGATGATAGTTGAACCGGGCCGCAGGCTGGTTTCGATCCGCGTGGATGATATCAAGGCCAATGGTTACCTGGTCAAAAACGGGGATTATGTGGATTTGGTCGGCACGTTTCCCATACCGGATGGCATGGCAAAGCCAGGGGACACGGCCAACAAGAACCTGACCGTTACCTTTCTCCAACGGGTCAAAATATTCGATATTATTTATGGCGATGAAGCCGGTAGTACGGGACAGGAAACGAGCGGAACGGGGCCGGGCGTCGGCAAGGGGAAAAATCCTGCCGGGGATAAACGCATGGCAAGAGGGACGGCGACAGCGACTTTTGATGTGACCCCCCATGAAGCGGAGTTGATTTTAACGGCGGAGGGGCAGGCCAGCAATCTCATGCTGATGTTGCGCCGTTTTGACGATGAAACAATCACCCCGCCGCCATCGGATTTGTACAAGGATTTGATTACAAACCTTTCAGGGGAATCAGCCCGCAAGAAAGTCGAAGAGGCGCCGGTTCAACCCGCGCCGCAGCCACGGAAGAGGGTTTTATAAACTATTGGAGCTAAAATGAGAAAAACATTTTCCACGTTAAGCGGCTTTATTGCGCTGGCCCTGTTTCCCGCCATTATTTTGGCTGCGGACACGGTTCAATTGGCCGACGGAAAGGACAAGGCCTCCTTCGACGGCGAGTTCTCGGGTTATGTGCAGGAAAACATCACCATTCCGGTGAATGATTTCCGCACAGCCGTGGTCAAGATTGACAACAAGGCGGTTGCGATAGACGGTTACTGGGAATTCAAGGACGAAGCGGGCCAGGTGCTGAAGACGCCGGTCATTTTGTCCCAGCCTGCCGACATTACGGCCCAGATGGTGGTGGCGCTGCGTTCGCCGGGCGAGGCGATTGTGACGGTCACGGAGGACGGAAAAACCAAACATTATAAAATCAATTCCAATGCCCGTTTCAAGGCGAACAGCATCGAAAAAGAAGTGGAGGAGGCGATTCGGATTTTTGTGAACGATCCGGGACTGAAGGTCCGGGTCTTGCCGCCGCAGGCGTCCCTGGTTGGGGCCAACCTGAGCCGCGCCTTTGGCGATGATACGGCATCGGATATTGTGGCGCCGCGCGGGCAAACTGCCGGCAATGCAGCCAGCTCACTGTTGGGCGCCGATGATTTTCGCCCGACGATCATCCTGGAGGGCGAGGTGGAGAATGACATCGTCGTCACAAAGGCCGTCAACATTGCCCATGCCTATACGAAGAATCTTGTCAATCTGCTGAGCGTCAGAAACCCCCTGCAGGTGAAAATCGCGGTCAAGGTTGTTGAGGTGACTCATAATATGGATTCCCACATCGGGCTCCAGCATCGTTCTGCCGCCAGCAAAGTGGATGCAGCCGCCAGCGGAGGCGGGTCAACGGCGGGATTCGCCCTTGGTTTTTCCTCTGCGGCCCCATTTTTTGAAACCGGCGGCAATGGCAACATTCCCATCTTTGGGGCGAATCTGCCCACTAACATCAACACGACCGTCAATTTGAGTGAACTGAATGCCACTGCAACCCTGTTGCAGGAACCGACCCTGACCGTGCTCAACGGCCAGCCTGCGATGTTTTTGGTCGGCCAGACTGTTTCGGTCCCCACGAGCGTTTCATTCGATGCCAACCACAACCCGATTCAAAGTTTTGCCCAGCAAAACATCGGCATTGAACTTCTGGTCAACCCCTTGGTAAAGGAAGAAGAAACCTACCGTCCCGATGCGGCCGGGTTGATTCCCTGGGGGAATATCACGCAGCAGGAAAACAAGCAGCCACGATCCAACCCCGGACCTTCCTTCAATCAAGTCACCAACACCATATCGGAAAATGGAATTGTACAATTGGGGGTGCAACCCTCGATCTCATCGCTTGGGCCGGATGTGAACGGAGTCTCCTCCTTCAACAGGAATGCCGTGGAAACGCGTGTGGCGATCAAGCACGGCGAGTCCCTGGTCATCGGCGGTTTGTTTGACGATCAAACCCGCAAGAACCTGGAAAGTATCCCGTTTATCAGCAAGATTCCGATCCTGGGTGAATTATTCAAGGACCGCTCGAAGGACAAGAAGCGGAACGAATTGATTTTTGTGTTAACGCCCACAATCCTGGGCCTTAAAGATTTGGACAATGCCAAGGATTATAATCCCAGAAGCCAGACCATGCGTGATATTCTGACTGATGAAGGTGTGCTCCCGATGGTAGCCAAACCGACCCGGATCAGCGCGGCGGAGGTTCTGCCAAGAACGCTGGAAACGGCGGTGATTCATGTGCCGAGCGAGGTGAAACCTGACGCTACGGCAAGCTCCCAAAATTCCAAAAGCAATGCCAATTCCAATACCCAACAAACCAAGTTGAACACCGCGCCTGAGCCGGAATCTGCCCCGTCCGTGGCGCCGGCTCCCGCCGCGCCGCCCGAAGGCGCACAACCGGTTACACCCGATCAGGCACAGCCAGTTCCTGCTGCCCCCGCAGATGCGGCCCAGCCTGCCAATCCTCCTGCTGATGCCGTTCCCAGTGATAACGGGCCCAAGCCCGAACCGAAAAGCCCCGAAGGCGCATTGACGCCGAGGCCGGAACAACCCTAGCCTGCCTAACGGTTTATGAGCGACTTTTTCCTGGTCCATCAAGACCCAGCGGTCAGCCAGGCAATTCGGGATGCAGTTACGGCGATCGCAGGTTTCCGGGTGGTGGGCACGGCGCGATCAGGCCCGGAAATGTTTTCCAAAATCGGGACATCTGGCGCCAAAATATTGCTGCTCCAACTTCGTCTTCCCGACGCGGATGGGTTTGCCCTGGCCGGACAAATCCAAAACCGGAATCCCGGCATTTATATTGTGCCGATTTTGCAGGGAAATGAAACCGGAGAGGTTTGGCAGAGGCTTTTGCAGTTGGGTTTGCGTGACGTGTTGCTGCCGCCATTTACCGCGCAAAACCTTACACAGAGCATCGGGCAGGCCGCGCAGCATGCCCAGGCCCATGCTGGAATGAGGGCTGCCGCAGACCAGCCTGTCGGCAGTTACATTGTTGCGGTTGCAAGCGCTCGTGGGGGCGTGGGCAAAAGTATTTTTGCGACCAATCTGGCCCTTGCCATGGCCCGCCAATCCGCAAAAGTTGCCCTGCTGGATTACAGCATGAATGCGGGGGATTTTTTTACCATGCTGGATCAGGTGCCGCGAAACACCATGGCGGACGCCATATCGCAGGGGATCGGCCTGGACTCGGTACTGCTGACCAATTTGTTTGCGGAACACAATCTGGGTTTCAAGTTCCTTGCCTGTCCGAATGACGAATTTGATTTTTACGGATTCGACGCGGAACAAGCGCGAAATCTGCTGAAGGAATGCCGGCAGATCATCGACTATCTTGTGGTCGATACCGGCGCCTACGATCTTGCCCCTACGACTGCAGCCGTACAGGAGGCGGACCTGGTCTATTTGATCACCACACGGGACCTGGCGCGCCTGATGTCCTTGCAGCGTTGGATCAAGAATGTGACCTCGCAGAGTATTTCCTCGGAAAAACTCAGAATTGTGGTCAATCACTCGGAAGTCGGCTCCGAATTGAAGGATGAGGAAATTGAGGAAATTCTCGCCTGCCCGGTTACGGCCTATCTTCCGAGTTGCGCCAGTGAGGTGACTTACAGCATTAACAGCGGCAAGCCCATGGTGCATGCCCGCCCTGATCATCCGCTTTCCATAGTCATTGACAAACTGGCCGAATATACGGTTACGAGGTGGGCGGATGGAGCGTGAATCAGATGAAGCACCCCCCCCTTTGCGATTGAACGGGCATGAAAATCAGTTAAGGTAGTTTTTGCATGAGACCCATACCACCAGGATACGGCGGAGCGAGTGCAACCCGACCGGCCATGCGTCCTCCCGGGCTCGCCCGCCCGTCGGCCGCGCCGGTTTCTGTGTCTCCCGGGATGGCGCCTCCCGCCATAGCGCGATCTGCGGGCGGCGGACCGGCCCATCCCGCAGCCACCAATGCGGCGGCTGAATTCCTGCTGCAATTCAAGCGCACATTGCTGCCCTACCTGATCCAAAGGATCAATCCGCAATTGCTCAACAGCGGCAATCAGGAAGCCTTGAAGCAAACAATCGAGCAGTTGATCGACGAGAAGTTGTCGGCGGACAAGATTCCGATTGGCAAGCAATTGCGCGACAAACTTGTCAATGATGTCATCAATGAAATGGTGGGTTTTGGCCCGCTGGAGGAATTGCTGAAGGATGACGCCATCACAGAAATCATGGTGAACGGCGCCCACAAGATTTATATAGAGCAAAAGGGCATGGTGTCCCTTTCTCCGGTGAAGTTCGTGGATGAATCCAGCACCCGCCGGGTCATTGATAAAATCCTCTCGCCCCTGGGCCGCCGTGTGGATGAGTCCAGCCCGATTTGCGACGCGCGTCTTCCCGATGGTTCGCGCGTGAACGTGGTCATCCCGCCCTGTGCGCTGGACGGCTGCACGATCACCATCCGCAAATTCAGCAAAAACAAGCTGACGATGGAAAGGTTGATGGATTACAAGGCGCTGTCCAAGGGGATGTGCATGTTTTTGCAAAGCGCTGTGCGCGGCGCCCTGAATATCGTCATTTCAGGCGGCACCGGCTCCGGCAAGACGACCATGTTGAACGCGCTTTCGAACTTCATACCGGAGAATGACCGCATCATCACGGTGGAGGACGCCGCGGAGCTGCAGTTGATGCAGGAACATGTGGTGCGGCTGGAATCCAAGCCTGCAAATATTGAGGGCAAGGGGGCCATCACGATCCGGGACCTGGTCAAGACCTGCCTCCGGATGCGCCCCGACCGCATTGTGATCGGCGAGTGCCGAGGCGGGGAAGCGCTCGACATGCTTCAGGCGATGAATACCGGCCACGACGGCTCGTTGACCACGACCCATGCAAACTCGCCTCGCGAGGCTCTGGCGCGCATCGCCACCTTGGTGATGATGGCCGGGGTGGAGTTGCCGGAAAAAGCGATCAAGGAGCAGATCGCCGGCGCCATCCATTTGTTTGTGCAATGCGGACGCCTCCAGGACGGTTCGAGGAAAATAACCTACATTACGGAGGTGCAGGGAATGGAGGGGCAGACGATTATTCTCCAGGATCTGTTTAGATTTGAACAAACCGGCATCACGCCGGAAAACAAGGTGAAGGGATCCTTTCACGGCTGCGCCATTATACCGAAGTGCATGGACCACCTGAGGGCTCATGGTGAAAATCTGCCGGTCGAAGTGTTCCAAACAACAATGGAGGTTTGAATGTCCCCGCTGTTTTTTGTCATGTCGGTTTGCTGGTTGCTTTTCCTCCTTGTGTCGGCGATGGTGATCGCCGACATATTTATCGGGAGCGGCAAGTCCGCGGTGAAGACCCGCTTCCAAAAGCTGACCAGCGTTCCCGAGTCGCTGAAATCCGAATTGACCGCCGTTGCGATTGACGAACCTCGCCGCGGAATTCTAAGCTCTATTGATTTACAGCCAATTCTTGGCAGAATCACAGGTGAGGGGTACTTTACCCAGGTCGAGGAACAATTGGCGCGGGCCGATCTTCCCTTCAGAGTTTCGGAATTTTTAATCCTTCGTTTTGCTTTTACCGTTGTGGTTGGGATGTCGGCCATGCTTCTTTTCCATAATATCGTCTATGGCATCCTGTGCGCCCTGCCTGTCCTGTTTTTGCATATCCCCATCCTCGTGATCCTGAGAAAGAGCCGGGTTGCCAAGTTCAACGTCCAGCTCGCGGATTTTCTCATCCTGGTTGTGAATTCCCTGCGGGCCGGGCAAACATTTATGCAGGGATGCGCGGTGGCGGTTTCGGAGACCGGCAATCCCATCTCGGCCGAGTTCAAACAGGTCATCAAGGAAGTCAATCTTGGGATGCCCGAGTGGGAGTCGATGGAAAACATGCTCACACGCGTTCCCAGCGAGGATTTAAAAATCGTTGTCAGCGCCTATGTGATCCAGAGGAAGGTTGGCGGCAACCTGGCTGAAATCCTGGAAACCACGGCTGCGACGATCCGTGAGCGCATTAAAATCCAGGGCCAGATATCCGTGCTGACCACCCAGGGCAAGCTTTCCGGGTGCCTGGTGGGTTCATTGCCATTTGTTATCGGTTTTGCGATCTCATGCATCAACCCTTCCTATATCAAGCCGTTGCTTACGACGGTGCCGGGCTATTTTCTAATGGGCCTGGCCGTTTGCATGCAGCTCACAGGCGCTTTTATCATCTGGAGGGTAGTTGATATCGAAATTTAACGCCTATGTTTTTTTTCATCATCATCCTTTGGACCTCTGCTCTCCTGATGTTCGCTTTTGCGGTCAGCGGGCTTCGCGCCAAGCCTGTGAGCCTGGCGGCCCGTGTCCGCCAGGCCCAGGGAACAGGGGATGATGCGGGCTTGGGCATCCGTGACTCGGATGAGATGGATAAGAGCCTCATGACCCGCGTCATGTTGCCCCTTGCGAGCAAATGGTCCAAAACTTTTTCCGGCATCACGCCGGTTAGCATGGTAAGCAAGGCCGAGGACGCCATCGCACAGGCCGGGATGATAGGAAAGGTGAGTGGAGTGCAGTTGACCACATTGTGCTGGGTTTTGATGGTGGCCTTGCCGGCCTCCATGTTCCTGGCGTTTTTACCCCATGTGTTTCGCGGCGATGTTTCGATTATACTTTTGATCGTCATTTGCGCCGTTTCCGCTTTTTTGGGATTTCGACTCCCCATTGGAATTGTGCAGGGCCGGGCGAAGAAGCGGGCGCATGAAATCCAGCTTTCACTGCCGTTCACCTTTGACTTGATCAGCATCAGCGTTCAGGCGGGAATGGCTTTTGACGGGGCGATGGCTGTCGTGTCGGAAAGAACAAAAGGCGCCCTTGCGGAGGAGATGAAACGTACCCTCAGGGAGATTAATTTGGGCATTACACGGGAAGAGGCCTTGAAAAACCTGGCCCGGCGCAGCGGTGTGGAGGATCTGAGAACCTTTATCACCGCGGTGAATTACATTACCAAACTGGGCGGCAGCCTTGTGGATGTCATCCAGGTACAGACGGAGGCCATGCGAGTCAAACGCCGGCAGCGGGCGGAACGGACGGCAAACCAGGCGCCCGTAAAAATCATGATCCCGCTGGTTCTCTTCATTCTGCCTTGCCTGTTTATCGTGATCCTTGGACCCGCAGGACTCCTGTTATTTACATCAAAATGAACCTGATTTGTCTCCTTGAACGACAAATCAGGGCTCTATATCTCCTGTAGCGAGCAGTGTACATTGTATTCAAAGATGTAGGTATTTTTGAAGCGCTTCTGCCCTTATCAGATTCTTATTCACAGGCCGGACATGGTTTTGCCTTGAAATTTGCCTTTGCTCGGAGGTACACTGGCCACAGCAAGGCCGAACTACTCTAGTGAATAAGGTCAAAATACCCTATTATGATGTCTTTGATTAAAGGGCTAAGAGTGGCGACCCCGCAATCCAGTGAAAATTTGCCTTCGGAGCATTTTCATCATAGGGGAGCGGAAAAGCGCCGCAGATATCGCTGGTGGAAAGCAGCCCAGTCCACGGTGGAGTTTGCCTTGGCCTTGCCGGTTTTTCTAATGATGATCCTGGGGTTGACGGATCTTTCCCGTTACATGCTTATTCAATCCACCATGACCCATGTCATCCGCACCGGTTTGCGCTATGCAATCACCGGGCAACAAATGAGCAGCACCGACAGCAATGGCAATACGGTTGTTTCTTCTTTGAGGCAGTCTATTATCACATATTCGACAAACAATCACCCGTTGATTGCCATGATCCCGTTGACAGCCGGCAGTGCCGGAGCGGCAACAGGGGACAACTTTATCATCCAGCACTCCTCGGATTCTGGAAGCTCATGGCAGGATCTCTCGTCGACCCTGGGTTTGCCGGATGTATCGGGGGATCTGATCAAAATTACCTATACATACAACTTTCAGTTTATAACGCCTTTTATGACATTTCTAAAGAGTTCGACCACGGGATACACCATGTCTGTCAGTACGTTTTATCAGGCAGAGCACTTTTAACAGTTTTATGAAAACGAGAAGGCATAATGCCAATGGGAAGAGCGGCCAGGCGGCCATAGAGCTCAGCATACTGGTCATTGTGCTATCGCTCATTGTGTTTGCCGCCATTGAGCTCGGCATGGATTGTTCCTTGTCCCTGAGGATGGCGGCCACAGCCCGCGAGGGCGGACGGCTTATTATATCGAACAACATCACCCCCGATCCGACCCTGTCCACTGCCTCCAACAGCGCCAATCTTTCCTCTCAACTGAACACAACGGTTTATGCCGACATTGACAACATGACGCAGCCGGCGGATATTCCCAATAAGGGCCGTGTGATTATTTCATACCTGATCCGCTCGGATCCCAGCAATAATACCAATTACAGCGATGCCTCGACGCAGACGGACGATTACATCCAACTGGATTATCAATTTACCTTCCCCTCATCTTCGACGGTTTCGGTCTCCTCCAAAATTCCGACGAGTTCGTTTACCGATGTGAATAGCAAAACGGTCCAAAAAGTGGACACGTCATTTTTACCACTGAACGCCTTGCGGGTGGGGGAACGAACAGTGGTTGTTGAGATTTTTCACCAAACGGGAATGTTGCCCGGCGTTGCCAACCTCATGCAGATGACAGGCTTCCAGTATTTGTATGAATATGCCATGTACTGATACCTAACAATATAAGTCTATGAAAGATAAAATAGTTATCCCAGCATTTGGACGATTTAAACTCACGCCGTTGCGCCGGGGCCAGATGCTCGTGTTGTTTGCAATTTTAACGCCGCTCTTTTTCGGGATGCTGGGTTTGTCCATTGATGCGGCGCTCATGTACCACACCAAAGCCCAGCTCTCTCGCGCGGCCGATGCGGTTGCACTGCGCATGGTCCGGCAGGCGTACAATTCATCCTCCATTCAATCCATGCGGGAGAGCCTGGCCCTTAGCATCATGCAGGACAATATGCCGGGCTATATGAAAAATCCCGGAACCTGGGCCAGCAGCGGTGATTTGGCCACCGGCACTTCTGAAACATTGACACTCAGTTCGACGGATACTTATCCCGGTGGTGTCATGCAAAAGATTACGATTTACACACAATCCTTTACCTCAACAGGCGTGATTCAAAGTACAATTACTGCTGAAGCTACACATACCAATCTCTTTCTGCCGATTTTCAGTTCCAATTTGAAATATGTTCATTTTAGCGATATTGCCCAGGGGCAACGTTATCCCTCCGTTAATATTCTCGTGCTGGATATTTCGGCCTCCATGTATGGGAATGGCGGCGCCACGGGCATCTTGGGAAGCGGCAGCAACAAGGGCGCGGTACAGTTGTTTGTCGATGAATTTGACGAAACCCGGGATTACATGATGGTGGTGACCTTCTCATCCAAGGCAGAGGTCATTTGGCCGAAAACGGCGAATTTTACGAATACAATCTCCGGAAGCCGAATGTACGGCCTTCCCTATTTCGGTCCGGCGAAAATGTTTGTCACGGGCGATACGTCCACCTCATCCGCAACCTACAATGGTGGTCCCTTGATGGATTCTGTCAACAACTACCTTGCGTATTGTTCCGTGGATGGCGCCGGCACCAACGGCGCCGAAGGCCTGCGTTATGCGGCTGAGAATGTGCAGAAATGGCTGGATAATACCATTCCCGATGCCACCAACCGCTCGCTGACGCGAATCAACTACATATTCATGACGGACGGCGGCTTTAACCTCGTGCGCAGTTACGTCCGGGGCCCGGGATTTGGAATGAATTTGAGGGGAAACACCGAGACTGCCGCTTCCAGGCTTTCAGTCCATAATACATTCCATGATTTTGCACCTCTGGTGGGTGCATATATCTCGTCTACTGCGAGTTGGAAGAGCACTACAAGCACCGTTAGCCGCAGTATGACGGGATTGACCAATACCAATAGCGCCAACATGCCTGGGATCTGCGCCAATTTCGCGCCTACCAATCTCACGGATAGTCCTATTAACACCATCTGGTGGGCGCCAACAAATCCAAGTACTCAGACTGTTTCGCCTACCACCACTACTACATCGAACAGCGGAGTCCCTGGTTATAGTTTCACCTTTTCCCATTTGGTTTTGACCTCGGATACATCCTCCTTTAACCAGATGAGTCCCATGGCCAACATTACCATCACCTCTTCGCCAAGTATTTTGGATACGGAAGAAAAAATGGGTGTAGCGGCAAACAATAAGAGCACTCCAAGAGCGGAGTTTGACCGTCTGGTTCTTCCCTTACAAGTGACCAGCCCCTTGCAAAACCCCGCCCGAGGTACGGATTTTTATCTGGCCGCTAACGGGTCTGCGCCCAGCTCCAGCGCGGATGGGAATGACACCAGTTGGACGCAGGTTGGAAATACCAGCGGAATCACCCGTAATGGCTATACCTATGTCTGGTTGCCTGAAGGCTATTACCAAAACTACCGCCAACATAACTATGTGGACGCGCCAAATTATCAACTGACGGATGCAAGAGTGAACTCGTACCCGGTTGGCGCCTATTATGCGCCTCTGGCAGGATGCCCGCTTCGGGAAATGGGCCTGGCCGCACAGGAGACTTATACCAGTGGTTTTGCGCCCACCTCCACTAGTAGCCCCTATTTGCTTTTTCCCAGCAACAATGAGGGTTGGTACAGCATCAGTGCGAGAATCACTGATTACTACCCGGATTACACCATGTGCGGAAACGGAGCCGGTCCTGACACTGTCACTGGCGCAACAAATACTATCGGTGATCCAAAATTATATGAATGGTGGAGTTTTATGGACAAGCAGTGGTACGCCAGCGGCTCCGGCAGTATCGCAGGCGAGGCTTATTGGCTGGCCATGTGCCAGTCATATGTCTTGAGGTACAAAGACAAGACAAACGCCTTGAATGGCCAAAATGCCACGATTTACGTCATCAAGTATGGCACGGATAACAGCAACTATGATGTGTATCTGGCGACCATGGCCAATGATCCCGGCGCTACGCGTAATACTTCAGGTACCACCATGTCACCAACGATCATAGCCGGCCAGAATCAGGGAAAGTTTTATCCGATCACCAACGGCAATCAGGCGGTTCAAATTCAGACCTTGAAAGACGCGTTTAAGGAAATCGCCGCCCGCATCACCGTACGCCTGAGCCAGTAATCCAGTGATTTTTCCGGAGCTTTATTTTTCCGGCAGGCCTCTGGCTTTATCTGCGGGCGAAATCTTGTTTCCGACAAACCATCCCTGATTGGTTTCGAGCGCATAGGCAACCAGAGGGCTTCGGGATGACACCGCTGTTTCATCGTAGGGGAACATGTCATGGATTTCCAGAATCCGCCCCGTGGCATCCAGATAGGCCACCGAGAGAGGGATCCGCGTGTTGCGCATCCAAAATACAGCCTGTTTCGGCTCCGGAAACACAAACAGCATGCCCTCATTTTCACCAAGGGATTTCCGGAACATGAGCCCGCGCTCCATTGTCTCCGGTGTGTCGGCAATTTCCACATTCAATTGATGTGAGCCTACGGTCAGAACAGCCGTTTTGAGCCTGGCCTGCGACGGGTCCTGGCTTTGCGGCTTGGTGCAGCCTGAGACGAAAAGCGCCAGAACGATAATCCAAATGCGAATCCATCCGCTGATTGACACAGATTTGCACAGATTGGGGAAAAGGTAACAAGCCAACTCTTTTTTTAGCTCTGAAAATCTGCGTGTATCTGCGTCCATCTGCGGTTCTTTTCTCCTTTAAGTGTCAAGCTTTCTGAATTCTACATTCTGAATTCCTCATTTACTGGCTCGGTGTTTCTTCCCAGCGCCAGTCCGGATAAAGGTTGATCTCCTCCGGCGTGGCTTCGAAGCCGCAGGACTTGAGCAAATACGCCACGCCTTCGCGGGTTTCCATCGTCTCGCGCAGGCAGCGCGCAAAAAGTTCAATGTACTCCTTGTAGGAATCCAGCTTCAATTGGCCGTTGCTTACATAGGTTTCAAGGGAACGGTCATGGTTGTCGATCAGTTCCAAGAGCGCTTTTTTCAAGCGAACCCGCATGGCGGGATCGACTACGGTGCGAAAGGGGCTCGCGCCGGCGTCTGTGGTGGCAATTTCAGCGGGCGCCTGCCGCTGGATCAGCATTAATTCCAAATCCTGGGTTTCATTCATGTCCTGACCTTATCCAGAAACTGAAAACTTTAAACTTAAAACTGGAATCAAGGATGGATCGCCACGGCCCAGGATGGGCCGCGCGAGGACGATTCCCATGTGGCGGTGGCCTTGGTTCCGCAGGCAGGCGTGCCTCACGCGACTGCGTCATTGCGAGCGGAGCGACGCGGCAATCCAGAGATCGTGGATTGTAATGCCCAGAATGGACATAAGAGTGAGATTTTTCATTGCCCGGTGTAGCCCGCAAGCTATCGTACTTGCAGTGGGGAGTCTGCCGATTGCAGGCTGAGAGTTTGGGGTAAGCCCAATGACCCGTTGAACCTGATGCGGATCATGCCGACGAAGGGAGGTGCTCAAAGCATCATTTCCGAATGTCATCCACTCCGTGTCGGGAACGTCACCAGGAGATTGTATGATAGCGAAGACCAGCACCATCGAACCCGGCAGCACCGACCTGTCGTTTCCCAACTCAAAAAAAGTGTACCAGGAAGGCTCTCGTCCCGATGTCCGGGTGCCGTTCCGCGAGATTGGGCTTTCGCCCACCAAAACGTTGGATGGCCGGATTGAAGCCAACGAACCGGTGCGGGTGTATGACACGAGCGGCCCCTGGACCGATCCGGATTTTCATGGCGATGTGAAGCAGGGCTTGCCTCTTGTCCGAAGGGCCTGGATTTTGGAACGCGCGGATGTGAATGAGTACGAAGGGCGCAACATTCAGCCCATCGACGACGGTTATCTTTCCGACACGCATGCGCGCCTGCAAAACGGGCATTCATCCCTCGAATTGCAAAATGCGAGGTTTGCGCGCAAGCCGCTCCGGGCATCCAGGGGTTCTCCAGTCACGCAGCTTCATTACGCCCGCCAGGGTGTTATCACGCCTGAGATGGAATTCATCGCCATCCGCGAAAACATGGGCTGCGCGAAGATGGCTGATATGGCGAAGGACAATGTTCGCAATGATCTTCACAAACAACACGTCGGCAGCGGCCAATCGGCCGCATTTGCCCCATTCGTCCCATATGTTTTGGGAAAATTTCCTCAACGCATCCCGAAGGAGATCACGCCCGAGTTTGTTCGCGCCGAAGTCGCCGCGGGCCGCGCGATTATTCCGGCCAACATCAACCATCCCGAATGCGAGCCGATGATCATCGGGCGCAACTTCCTGGTGAAGATCAACGCCAACATCGGGAACAGCGCCGTCGCTTCCAGTATCGAGGAGGAAGTCGAAAAAATGCGCTGGGCCACCTTTTGGGGGGCCGACACCGTGATGGACCTTTCCACGGGCAGGAATATCCACGCCACGCGCGAATGGATCATTCGCAACTCTCCGGTTCCGATTGGCACCGTGCCGATTTACCAGGCGCTCGAAAAAGTCGGAGGCAAGGCCGAGGAACTTACCTGGGAAATGTATCGTGACACGCTTCTTGAACAAGCCGAGCAGGGTGTGGACTACTTCACCATTCACGCAGGCGTGCTTCTGCGCTTCATTCCGCTGACAGCCAACCGCATGACCGGTATCGTCAGCCGGGGAGGCAGCATCATGGCCAAATGGTGCCTTGCGCATCACCAGGAAAGTTTCCTTTACACGCACTGGGACGAGATTTGCGAAATCATGGCCGCCTACGATGTTAGTTTTTCCATTGGGGACGGCCTGCGTCCCGGGTCGGTTGCCGACGCGAACGACGAGGCGCAATTCGCCGAACTCAGGACCCAGGGCGAACTCACCACGCGCGCGTGGCAGCACGGCGTGCAGGTGATGAATGAAGGCCCCGGCCACGTACCGATGCACATGATCGAGGAAAACATGGCCAGGCAACTCGAATGGTGCCACGAGGCTCCGTTCTATACGCTTGGGCCGCTCACGACCGACATCGCTCCCGGTTACGATCACATTACAAGCGGCATCGGCGCGGCGATGATCGGCTGGTACGGCTGCGCGATGCTTTGCTACGTCACGCCGAAAGAGCATCTGGGTTTGCCTGACAAGGATGACGTGCGGGAAGGGGTGGTGACGTACAAACTGGCCGCGCATGCCGCCGATCTGGCCAAGGGGCATCCCGGCGCGCAATATCGCGACAATGCGTTGAGCAAGGCCCGATTTGAATTCAGGTGGGAAGACCAGTTCAACCTCGGCCTGGACCCGTTGCGGGCGCGGGAATACCACGATGAAACCCTGCCGCAGGATGGCGCCAAGAGCGCTCATTTTTGTTCCATGTGCGGGCCGCATTTCTGCTCGATGAAGATCACCGAAGACGTCCGCAAATATGCCGCAGAACAAGGCATCGCGGAGGAAGATGCGTTGAAAAAGGGGATGGAAGAAAAGTCAAAAGAGTTTGTGAAGAAGGGGGCGGAGGTTTACTCGAGAGCGTAATGAACAGCGGGTACCACCATGACTCCGAACCTTGCAGGCTACAAAGGGCCGGGCATGGAGGCTGTCCAACGGCAAAATTTTATCAAATAGGGCTTGCGCCGGGTTTATTTTGTCATAATATTTAACCATATGGTTAAATATATAGCGAGATCGCTGGACCGCACCTTCGCCGCCCTGGCCGACCCGACCCGACGTCGCATCCTCGAACATCTCGCGGGCGGCGACCGCTGCGTGACCGACCTGGCGCGGCCCTACCGGATGTCGCTCCCCGCCGTTTCAAAACATTTGCGCGTTTTGGAACGCGCGGGACTGGTCCGTCGCAAGCGTGACGGGCGCGTGCATCACCTGAAGCTGGAGGCCAAACCCATGCAACAGGCGGAGGCCTGGATCGGGGAATACCGGAAATTCTGGGAGGATAACTTTGATCGTTTGGACGAATACTTGAAACAACTGCAAGCCAAGGAGAAAAAATGAGCACAAACAAAATGACGGAAGGAACAATCAAGCTGCAACTGACCCGTGTGTTTGACGCGCCGTGTGAACTGGTTTGGCGCGCATGGACGGATGTGAACCAATTCAGCCGATGGTTTGGCGCGGCGGCATGCGAAGGATCCTCACTGAAATCGGTGAAGATGGATGCGCGCACGAAGGGGAAATACCGTATCCAGGTGTTGCGTGCGGATGGCGAATTTTTTACAACCGTTGGGGTTTATCGCGAAGTAAAACCACTGGAGCGCCTGGTGTTCACATGGCAGTTTGAAAAGGACGGCAGCGGCAATGAATTCGGCGAAGTCGAGCCTCCCGAAATGCTCGTAACGCTTGAATTCAAGGCACGCGGCAAACAAACGGAACTGACGTTGACGCATGAGAAATTTGCGTCTGTTGAAAGCCGTGACCGCCACAACCTTGGCTGGACCCGTTGCCTCAACGAACTCAGCGCTTTCCTGCCAAAGCAGTGACCCAAGGCCTGGTTGGGAATCGAATCTGATATCACCTGGTGTATTGTCGAATTGCATCCATACTGGGATTGTGCTGACATATTACTAAACGCATATCTATGGAGAATAATCCCCCAAATGCCTGCATTCCCGGTTCCGGCTTTTTCCCGGGATTGCCGCCCGGCAGGCCGCTATTATTGGAGTGTTGGTGTTGACAGGCTGGATGTGGGATATTGACTGGTTCAAGCGCATCCTGCTGGATTTGAAGATGTCCAAGGTGGGTGGATTGGAAGTCCTGCGCCAGATCAAGAATGATCCCAGTCTCAAAATGATTCGGGTCGTCGTGATGACCTCCTCGCGTGAGGAGCAGGATTTGCTGAACAGTTATCAACCTGGCGTGAATGCCTATGTGGTCAAGCCTGTGAAATTCCAGGGATTTGTTGAAGCGGTCAGGCAAATCGGTTGTTTTTGGGCTCTTTTCAATGAGGCGCCGCCCGGGTCCGCCGGACGCGCATAAGCTGTACGCAAAAAGGCAAAATTGTTCAGGCTTTTTTCACGAAGCAGGCTTTAAGGCCGATGGAGATGCCGTCGATCCTGCAGGAAATTTCGTGATCGCCGTCAACAAGGCGGATCGGTTTGGATTTTGTCCCGCCTTTTAGAACCTGCGATGAGCCCTTCAACGGCAAGTCCTTGATCAAAACCACCATGTCTCCGTCAGCGAGCGCATTGCCGTGGGCATCTTTGACGACCCGAGCCTTCTCCGCTTCAGGCTCGCGCTCCCACTCGTGCCCGCAGGTCACGCATTCCCAGTGCGTGGGGTGCTCCATAATTTCGGTCATTTCGCACATCGGACACGAGGACTTGCTCATAAGCCATGCACCTTAACCCGCCGTTATGCTGGCTTTCAAGCGTCTATTGAACAGAGGGTTGATAAAACCTATTTTACGAGCATGCGTTCAATGCGCCGGTCTGGGATGAGCCAGAGGAGTGCAACGAACGCATACAGACTGCTCGCAATCCACGGACTTAGAAACGCGAGCGGGATGGCGGTAAGATAGCACACGGGCGAAAGTTTGCCTTTCCAGTCCTTTCCAATTGCCTCAGCCAGCAGGGAGTTGCGGCCTTGCTCGGCGATGATGGTGCGTTGCAAAATGTAATACGCAAGGGCCGCCATCAAGAGCACGAATCCATAAACGGCTGTGGGTATCGGCGCAAGATGGTTTTCGCCCATCCAGCCTGTCGTGAATGGAAAGAGCGACAGCCAGAACAGCAAATGCAGGTTTGCCCACAGGATGCCGCCGGTTACGAATTTGGTTGAATGGAACATATGATGATGGTTGTTCCAATAAATGCCGACGTAGATAAAGCTCAATACATAGCTTAAGAACACCGGCAGCAACGGTTGCAGACCGCTGAATTCAGTTGTGTGGGGCACTTTCAATTCCAGCACCATGATGGTGATGATGATGGCAAGTACGCCGTCGCTGAAGGCTTCAAGCCGGTTTTTCCGCATCCGGGGATTTTATCCGAGAGACTGCAGCGATGCAATTACTGGTCTTTCCCGCCGGGTGGTGTTACTATGTACAGGCTATGACTACCGAGCCTTCTCTCCCGCCCGATGCAGCCAGTTTGGAAATCGATCTGGCGCAATGTTTTCTCCCGGCGTGGACCAGGGAGGCTGGCAGCTCGGAACGGCTGGCGCGCATGGCCGAACGCGATGCGGGTGGCAGTCGTCGGGAAGGTTCGGGCAGACGGCGTGATGACGGGGGAGGACGCCCGGCCCGGAGATCGGCGCCAGGTGGTGGATTTGGCGCAGGCATGGGCGGCAGCGCAGGCAATCGTCCTAAGCCGCGCGAGAGTGGCAGGCGCGATGGCAGACGGGAAGATCGAGGCCGGGGCGCGCGACACGAACAGCGCCCGGTTCCCGAAGTGCGGAGCGAGCCCGCTTTGACCGGTTGGGAGTTGCAGTTCATACCCGACTCGCACGGGATTGAGGGCCTGGCCCGGCAAATCAAGACCGGAACCAAAGCTTTCCCGTTATTTGAACTTGCCCGGCTTGTTTTGGAAAAGCCGGAGCGTTTCCGTGTGGAGTTCAAGCGTGCGGCAGACACTGCGTCCTCATTGTTCCAACTCAAGATTGACGGCAGTGTTTGGCTAAGCGAACAGGAGGCCATTGCCCATCTGTTGGCGCATCATCTGGACGCATTTTACCGCCGCGAACGCGTGCCCGTGGAACCGCCGAAAGGGGTGTACACTTCCGTGGCCCAGTGCGGACTGAGCGGTGTTGTATTGGGCCCGTCGAATTACCACGATTACCAAAGCAAGATCCGCAAACTGCATGCTGAGCGCTTTGCTCACATGCCTTTCGAAGCGTACAAGAACCGCATTCGCATCGTGAAGGACGAAGCCTTGATTCAGCAGTGGAAGGACGAGCTGAGTTCAAAGGACGAATTTTATCCGCTGGAAATCCCTGAGCGAAGCGAACCGGTCAAACTGGGTACGCTGGCCGAAGTGGAGGCCCATTTCCGGCAAAACCACATGGGGGCGCAGGTCGAGGCGATACGCAGCCGTGTCGCGTTGCCCGGCGCCATGGCCGTGAACCGCTCGGCACCGCCGGTTCAATTGCTGGTGCGGCGCTCGTTGGACGAACTGAGGCGTTTCCCATTGCCGATGGTGCATTTGATAAGCCGGCAACTGGAGTCAAAAGGGCTGAAAATTTTCAAGGCTCACCAAAACGTTACGTATGTTGCTCCCGCCAGTCCGCGGTATCTGGACCGTGAAGCCACCCCCGTTTCCGAAGCGGTGTGGGGCATGCTGGAATATTTGGAAACTCACGTTTCAACGCCAAGAGCCGGGCAATGGAAGGCGCTTCTTGAGCTGCGCCCCCTGGCGCCGGAGATGAGCGAGAGTGCCCGTGAAACTGCCGTGATGGCGGATTTCATCTGGCTCTTGCGTGAAGGGCACGTCATGGATTACGCGGCACGCGGCCTGGAAGTTGCCCGGAAGCCGGCACAGCCAAAGGCCAATCCCAAAAGTTCGCCAGCCGCGGTGGATGGAGCGGGAGCGCAGACAAGCGAGCCCCCCAAAGCCAAGCGCTCCCGCCGCAGACGCCGCCGGGGTCGCGGGCAGGGACGCGGGGAAACTCCCGCAGTTCCAGAAATCGCAGAAGCCGAGATTGCAGAATAGTGAAGTTCCTTGTGCTGCGGTTTATTTCTTCAATTGAGCCGCGATGCCGGCCACGTGTTTGCCCTGGAAACGCGCTTGTGCGAGTTCTTTTGCGCTGGGTTGGCGGGAGCCGTCCGAACCGGCTATGGTAGCGGCGCCCCAGGGCGAACCGCCCTTGACTTCGCTGATGTCGGCCAGTTCGGGACACGCGTAGGGCAGGCCGACGTAGATCATCCCGTGATGAATCAGCGTGGTGACAAAGCTGATGATGGTGCTTTCGTTGCCGCCGCCGGTTCCGGTGCTGGTGAACACACTGCCAACTTTTCCAACAAGTCCGCCCTTGACCCACAGTCCGCCGGTCTGGTCCAGAAAGTTGCGCATCTGCGCGGTCATGTTGCCGAAACGGGTGGGCGTGCCGAAAATGATGGCATCATAGTCGCCCAATTCCTTCGGAGAGGCAACAGGCGCGGCTTGGTCGAGTTTTGCGCCGCTGCGTTGCGCCACTTCAGGTGGCATGGTTTCCGGCACGCGTTTGATGATCACTTCCACGCCTTCGACGGAGCGGGCGCCTTCGGCGATGGCACCGGCCATGGTTTCGATGTGGCCGTACATGGAATAGTAGAGGACGAGGAGTTTGGTCATATGTTTTTTCGGTTGGGTTGGTTTATCGATTGGCTGCTTAATTTAGATCGAATATCAAAACCTGCGAGGGTTTGATTGTGAAAATTTTCAGTTGGGTTTCTTCGCTCACAGCAGCGGCATCACCCCCGAAAAGCCGGTGCCCATTCAGCTCAACTTCGCCTTCGGCGACATGAACCCAAGCATGGCGTCCTTGCGCCAATGAATGTGCCACGCCGTTGCCTGCATCAAGTTTGGCCAGCCAGAGGTCGGCGTCCTGGTGAATCGCAATCGAGCCATCACGGCCGCTTTTGCTGGCAGCGAGCAACAGCTTTCCCGTTGGAGCGTCCTTGAACGACTTTTCCGCATAGCGCGGGCTCACGCCCTTCGCGTTCGGTTTGATCCAGATTTGCAGCAGATGCGCGGCTTCGTCCTCTGATGGGTTAAATTCGCTGTGTTGAACTCCAGAGCCTGCCGCCATGTATTGGACTTCTCCCGCGCGGATCACGCGGCCATTGCCCATGGAATCCTTGTGTTCCAGTGCGCCGCTCAGGATGTAGGTAATGATCTCCATGTCGCGATGCGGATGGGTTCCGAAGCCCATTCCCGGCATGATAAGATCGTCGTTGATGACGCGCAGGCTGCGGAAGCCGTTCCACTGCGGGTCATGATAATCCGCGAAGCTGAATGTGTGGTAACTGTCGAGCCAGCCATGTTCGGCATGGCCGCGTTCGTTTGATTTGCGAATAATCATCATGAAATGAGATTATCACGCATGCCGGTGCGCCGTGAAATATCATGTTTCTTGCCTCAGCATAACTTAAAGGCATGCTCGGGGAATGGAGCTGCGCCACCTTCGCTACTTTGTCGCCGTCGCAGATGAGGAGAATGTTTCGCGCGCGGCCCTCAAGCTGCATGTTTCGCAGCCGGGCTTGAGCAGGCAAATCCATGATCTGGAAGAGGAAATCGGTTTCCAACTTTTCACACGCAGCGCGAAGTCCCTTTATTTGACCGAGGCCGGCAAAATTTTTCTGAATGAGGCGCGCGCGGTGCTCCGGCATGCGGAGGAAGCGGTGAATACGGCCCGGGCCGTCGCCACCGGAAATCGCGGAGAACTTCACATTGGTTATGCCCCCTCGCTGTACGCTCGCATTTTGCCCTCGGTATTGCGTGCGTTTCAAGCTGTCCTTCCCCATGTTCGCGTGGTGCTGCATGATCTGTCCACCGAGGAGATGCTCGCCCAATTGCGGGAAGGGAAGCTGCAGATTGCCCTGCTTGTGCGTCCTTCGCGAACACTGTTGAATGGGTTGCGCTTTGAGGAACTGGGCCGCGAGCTCATGTGCCTGGCAGTGGCGCCAAACCATCCTCTTGCCCGGCGTCGCATGGTAACTTTATCGGAGGCTGTGCGGGAACCGCTTATTGTTTACAGTCGGAAGGAGTATCCTGACTATCATGTATTTTTGGCAGAAACCTTTGCTGCGACGAAACGCAAGCTGCGCATAGCGGAGGAACACGATGGACTTAGCAGCCTCATTGCCTCAGTCGAAGCTGGTGGCGGCGTGGCCGTAGTGTCAAAATCAGTGGCCTGTTTTACCGGAGCGCGACTCAAGCTTTTGCCGCTTTTACCCGCGCCCAAGCAGTTGGTTATTGGGGCCGGGTGGAGCAAAAAGGGCCTTAGCGCCGCCGGGGAGGAATTTTTAAAGTGCGCAAAAAAGGCCGCACTAAAAAAATAACAGGCGAAGGATAAGGGGCATGTGAACGCACCTGCACGGCGGCCAATTCTGACGGAATTTTTGTAACCTTGAGCGGGGTTTGTGGTTTATTTGAATATCCGGCAGTAATTTATGGAGACGGAATGAAGTCATTTTATAAATTATTCGGGGCGATTTGTGCTTGCGTGCTGTGTGAGGCCTGTTGTCTTGCGTATGACCCGTTGTCTGTGGCCAATCCGGATGCCGTCCGCATTCAGGATTTTACGGTGCAGGACAAGGCGCGGAATCGGGAAATTCCCATCCGGGTGTATTGCCCGGTGGACAAGACGCCTGCGCCTGTGGTGCTTTTCAGCCACGGACTTGGCGGGTCGCGCGAGGGCAGTACGTTCCTGGGTCGGCATTGGGCGGGACGGGGTTATATGGCCGTTTTTATGCAGCATCCCGGCAGCGACACCTCGGTTTGGCAGGGCAAACCTCTGCTGGAGCGGATGGGTGCAATGAAAGAAGCCGCCAATGGTCGGAATTTCATTCTGCGGACGGAAGATGTTCCAGCGGTTATCAATCAACTGGAGCTTTGGAACAAAACCTCAGGCCACCCGTTGTCGGGCAGGCTGGATATGGCAAAGTTGGGCATGTCGGGCCATTCGTTCGGCGCTGTTACGACACAGGCAGTGAGCGGACAAAGTTTTGCCATGTTGGGGCCGCGTTATACGGATTCGCGCATCAAAGCCGCCATTGCTTTCAGCCCCAGCGCCCCGCCCGTGGGTGATCCCAGGATGGCATTTGGACGGGTGAAGATTCCCTGGATGCTGATGACCGGCACCAAGGACCTGGCACCGATCGGCGGCGCCACGATGGAGACGCGCCGAGCTGTTTATTCGGCTTTGCCGCCGGGCGGCAAGTATGAACTGGTTCTTTATAATGCGGAGCATTCGGTTTTCACCGATCGTGCGTTGCCCGGCGATCATGAACCGCGCAACCCCAACCATCACCGCGTTATTCTGGCCTTGAGCACGGCTTTTTGGGACGTATGGCTGCGCGGTGACGCGGAGGCGAAGGCTTGGCTTGAGAGTGCCGGGCCGGCGTCGGTGCTTGAGTCCAACGACCACTGGCAGTACAAGTAGCCCACTTGGCCGGCTTATGACCGGGTATTTTGAAATAAGCGGCTTTTATATCGTGCAATACGGGTCATCCACCCTTGACTTTGTTAGGTATTCCGCCTCAACTCTCCATCTCGAAAAACAACAAAGGAGAGTTATATCATGAACCCAATTATTCTGATTATTCTGGCCATCTTGATTCCGCCGCTTGCAGTTTATCTCAAAACAAATTCAGCCAAAGACACGATCATCAACGTGATTCTTTGTTTTGTGTTTTGGGTTCCAGCCGTCCTCCACGCGCTCTATATTGTCCTGAAATAAGGCGTTCAGGCCCGGCTGTGCAGGACCTTGTCCTGTTCATATTCTAATATTGCGAAGGAGCGGCGCTCTGATAGCCTTATATTGTGCTCCAGACCCAATCCGATCCCGTAGATTTGATGGGCAAATGCCGGGCCTATATTGAATCCCAAGGTTCCGTCAAAGTTCTCAAAAACACGTCGTTTTATCCTTCGGTGGCTTTTTCACGCCAGGCGGGCGCGGGGGGGCTCGTGGTGGCCCGATTATTGGTTGATTACCTTGAAGAGCACCGCAAAAGGACCGAACCGGCCTGGACCCTCTTCGATCGCAATCTGGTGCATCAGATCCTCGAAGACCACGATCTGCCGCGATCCATTGAAAAATTTTATCCGGAAGATGTGCGTTCCGAGCTGGAAAGCACGGTGGAGGAAATGTTGGGATTGCATCCGTCCACAGCCACCATGGTCGAGCAGACGAGCAAGACGATCATCAAGCTTGCGAACAAAGGCCATGCGGTTCTCGTGGGCAGGGGAGCCAATATCATCACGCATGGATTGAATAACATGATTCATGTGCGCCTGGTCGCCCCGCTGGATTTCCGGTTAAAGCACATCAAACAATTTTACAGTTTGAGCACGTCGGAAGGGCTGGCTTATATCAATCAGGCGGACCGGGCGCGGGCGCGTTATGTGAAACGTTATTTCAGCCGAAATATTGAAGATCCATTGCAATACGATCTCGTTATCAATACCGCCACGATAGGCTTCGAGGCTGCGGCGGGATTGATCGCCACCGCGGTGGCCGCCCTGGAGGCCGGGCAAGGCCGCGCCGGTTAAAACTCAAACGCAAATGGCGAGAGCCGTTCCACGAGGGCGTTTATCACGCGCCGTTCCTCTTCCACACTGGCAGCCTGGAAGGTGACGCTGAATCGCACATACGTTCCGGCGTCGTCCCAGGGTACAGTGGAGATGGAATGCTCGCGGATCAGCCATTGTGAAAAGTCCTCGGCGCTGGCGAATTCGGCGGACTTGCATCCGCTTGCCACGCGTTTTGGGCTTTTCACATAAAGGAAAAAGGAGCCCTTTGGCTTGGCGGCCTTGAATCCGAGGCGGTTCAGCGCCTGCACCAGCAGATCCATGCGGCGTGAATATTTGGCGGCGATTTTTTCCGTGATCTCGGGATGTTCGAAGCAATACGCGGCCGCGTTCTGAATGGCCAGGAACTGGCCGGAATCGGTGTTGTCCTTGACGTCGCCATACGCTTTCACGAGCAACTCATTGCCCGAGACGAACCCGCAGCGCCAGCCGGTCATGTTGAACGATTTGCTGGTGGAATGCAGTTCAATGCCGACGTCGATGGCGCCCGGCGTGGCCAGGAAACTCAGGGGTTTGCCTTCAAAAACAAGCGCGGTGTAGGCGGCGTCATGGATGACCACGATGCTGTTCCTTTTGGCAAACAAAACCGCTTTTTCGAAAAAGGCCGGGCTGGCGCTGGCGCCTGTTGGATTGTTAGGATAATTAATGACAAGTACCTTGGCTTTTTTCAGGATGTCCTCAGGGATGGAATCCAAGTCAGGCAAAAAATTGTTTTCAACAGTGAGTTTCAGGTTGTGAACAATGCCGCCGTAATACCTGGCATGCGTGCCAAAAACCGGGTAACCGGGAGTGGTCATCAGTACGATGTCGCCGGGATTGATCAGGGCCGCAGGCAGGATGCTGAGAGCGGCCTTGGAGCCGATGGAATGCAAAACCTGGGTTTCGGGGTCGATGGACACGCCGCAGACATTCTTCAAATAGCGCGCCGCAGCTTCCTTGAGCCGCGCCCCGCCGTTGTCGGAGTATCCCCGGTTCTCGGGCTTGCGCGCTTCAGAGGCCAGGGCGGCCACCACCTCGGGAAAGGCCATTTCGTCGGGTTCGCCGACGCCAAGGTCAAACAGCTCAACATTTGGGCGTTCCTGCAGAGCCGCCCTTTTGGCCCGCTTGATTTTCTCAAATTTATAAATGGCTGTGTCCAGGCCGTAGCGGTTCCCTCCGATACGGTCGGCGAATAAGTTTTGAATGTAGCTGTCTGACATCTATGCTTCCTCCATTAAACCATGAAAATTATTACGAGCTCACGGCAAATGCAACGACAAGCTTTGCAATTCAAGCGGCTGGGTCGAAAAATCTCCTTTGTGCCCACCATGGGGGCCCTGCATGCCGGGCACCTGAGTTTGGTGCGCCTGGCCCGTAAAAAATCGGATATGGTGGTGATGAGCATCTACGTCAACCCAACCCAGTTCGGGCCGAAAGAGGATTTTTCCAGATATCCACGGCCTTTCCGCAAGGACGCGCGCCTGGCGGCGGCAGCGGGGGTGGATATCCTGTTTGCCCCACGGAATCTCTATATGCCGGACGATTCCACGCAGGTTTCAGAGAGCCGCCTCTCCCAAGGGCGTTGCGGACGGTTCAGGCCGGGCCATTTCGACGGGGTCACGACCGTGGTTGCCAAACTCCTGAACATCGTCCAGCCTGACGTGGCGGTTTTTGGGCAAAAGGATGCCCAGCAATGTGATGTATTGGAACGTATGGCGAGAGACTTGTATTTTCCGGTCCAGATGGTCCGGGCGCCGATTTTGCGCGACAGCAGGGGGCTTGCGATGAGCTCGCGGAACGCCTATTTGAGCGCCCGCGAGTATGAAACAGCTTTGAACCTGTCCCAGATTCTGAATAGGGCCGCGAAGGCTGGCATGGGGAGCGCAGTGGCGCGCGCCCGCAAGCTTTTGTCAAGGGCGCCGGGAATGAAGCTTCAATATGTGGAGGCTGAGGCGGGCAGATTGTGCGCTGCTGTGCAGGTGGGCTCCACGCGGTTGATTGACAATGTTCCCCTTAAGGTGAAATAAAGCGAGCAGGCGGCGCCGGAATATTTCCAAATGAGTCAGTTCCGTATTTTAATTTTGCTGGCAGTTTTGATCCAGCCTGTGTTCCGTGCCCGGGCGGACGACTGGAAAGAAGCAAAGGTGGATGGCCTTCCCTGTGTCACGTTTAATTCATTTTGCCAGTTTTATGAATTTACGCAGGCGCCGGTTCCGGATGACAAGCCTTTCACCATCAAGGGAATTTATGGCACGCTGACGCTTCGTTCGGGCAATCGCGAGGCTGGCTTCAACGGGCGCAAAGTCTGGTTGAGTTATCCTTTTATCAAAAAAGACGACGGCACTTGTTATGTCTCCCGGCTCGATGTGATCAAACTCTTCGACCCGTTGCTGAGGCGCGCCGAGGTGGCGCCGCGCCATCCGGTCAAGGGGGTCATTATCGATCCCGGGCATGGCGGCACGGATGAGGGCGCCAAGAGCCGCAGTGGCAACCTGGAAAAGAACATGACCCTGGATACCGCGATGCGGTTGAAGGAAATACTGACCGGGCAGGGGATCCCGGTCCGGCTCACCCGAAATTCGGACTTGTATCATCTGCTGGAAGAGAGGGCTGACATTGCAAACCGCAATCCTGACTATATTTTTGTCAGCCTGCACTACAACTGCAGCACGCCCTCGGCGCACGGAATTGAAATTTATAGCCTAACTCCACAGTATGCGTCATCAACCTCGGATGGCTCGTATCAGAGAAGGTCCGACCGCGAGCGCCAGCTTGGCAATGACAAGGACCAGTTGAACATCCTGCTTTCGGACTTCGTTTATCAGCAGGCCCTCAAGCTGTTCCCGCAGGATGGGGACCGGGGCATGAAGCGCGCGCGGTTTGTTGTTTTGCGGGAAACCAAAATTCCGGCCGTCCTGGTTGAGGGAGGTTTCCTGAGCAATCCGAGCGACGCCCGGATGATCGCCACGCCCGCATACCGGCAGCAACTCGCGGAGGCGGTAGCTCTCGGGATCAAAAACTACATGGCTTTGATGAACAGCCCGGTCGGCCGCGCTCCGCTGGTAATCCAGCAGACCGTTACAAAGCCCCCGGCCAAACCGGCGCCCAAGCCTTTGCAGCCTACGGCTGTTCCGCAGCAGGTTTCGCCAACACCTCCTGTTCTCGCGCCAGTCCCGGAAGGTCCGTTGCAACCGTCGGCGATTACGCCCGTGCTTCCTGAAGAAAAGCCGTCCGAGAATCCGGCGCCTGCTCCGGAAGCCTCGACGCCCGCCACCAAGGCGCAGAATGAGAAACCTGCAGTTCCAGCGCCCGGGACTACGCTCTCTCCAGCCCAGGAACCGGTGATCACCCCGGTGACCTCCGAGCAAGCAAAGCCTGCGGAACCGCCGAAAACAACGCCAGTAACCCCCGACTTGAGCAAGCCGGTGGAATCTCCGAAGACAGCTCCGGAAAATTCCGATGTGAAAAAGCCCGTTGTGGTGCCTTCGTTTAAAGAATGGAAAAGGCCCGTGGATAACCAGCCCGAAGGCGGGTCGGAGTCCAAACCTGCGGATCCGAAACCCGAGCCTGCGGCTACAACAACCAAATCAAACTAATTTTATGGATGACAGACCCTTGGGAATTTTTGATTCCGGTCTCGGCGGCCTGACAGTGGCGCGGGCTTTGCGCGAGGTGATGCCGGGCGAGTCCCTGATTTATCTGGGTGACACGGCCCGGGTGCCGTATGGCAACAAATCGAGCGAAACCATCATCCGGTACTCGCGGGAAAACTCGCGGTTTCTTCTTTCGCGGGACGTTAAGGCTGTTGTGGTCGCCTGCAACACCGCATCGGCCTATGCCCTCGAAACCCTGCGCGTTGAATTGAAAACGCCGGTTTTCGGGGTGATTGAGGCGGGTGTGGAGGCAGCGCTCAAAGCCACAAAAAACAACCGTGTGGGCATCATGGGGACATCGGGCACGATCCGCAGCTCCGCCTATCAGGACGCCCTCAAGGCCAAAAGGCCTGACATCCAACTGGTGGCAGAAGCAACCCCGCTGCTGGTCCCGTTGATCGAGGAGGATTGGCTGGATCATGCCGCAACCCGCTCGATTCTGGAGGAATATCTTTGGAAATTCCGCAGGGCGGGGGTGGACACGCTGGTATTGGCCTGCACCCATTACCCTCTGCTCAAGCCCACGCTGCTGGATATGCTTGGCCCCTCGGTTGAACTGGTGGATTCAGCGCGTACCTGCGCGGATTATGTGAGGCGCGAGCTGGAGCAGTCTGGCAGTTTGAGTGCGCAACCGGGCGGGGCCGGGATGGAGGTTTATCTGACAGACCAACCGGCGCAGTTTACGCGCCTGGCAGAACGCTTTCTCAAGCAAAAGCTCGAGCATGTCGAGGTGATCTCAGTGGATGGAACGCATTTTTAGCGCGGACGCGTTAAAAATGGATGGACGCGAATACCGCGTCCCATCAATTGCACTTGTATTCCCATGTAACCTTGTGTTTTTCGCAGGCAAACACAAACCCCCTATCATCCCCCTTTTCAGGGGGATGGAGGCAGCTTGCATGAGAGTTCCAAGTTATTGGTTTCAATCAAATATCTTCCTCGTCGGGCGGGTGCTCAATCGGAATGAATTCCACCGGTTTGTTCAAGACAAGGGGCTCCACCACGGCCTTTTCTTTTTCTGCGGCGCGCATGAAAAATTCCTGGGCTCGAAAATGGTGCTGTCCCTTGCCGACGGCGATGCGTACATGGCTGCCATCAGGCAGGATACGGCGGGACTTCTGGTTGTCCTTCCAGTAGCTGTGGATGACATTATCGACAAGATGTTGTTTGAGTTTGGGGTCTTCAACCGGGAAAACCACTTCAACCCGGCGCCGCAGGTTGCGTGACATCCAGTCCGCGCTGCCCAGATAAATTTCGTACTGGCCGTCGTTTTCAAAGTAGAAAATCCGGCTGTGTTCGAGGTATTGGTCCACAATGCTGCGCACCTCGATGTTTTCGCTCACTCCGGGCAGGCCGGGGCGCAGGCAGCAGATGCCGCGCACCAGAAGCTCTATTTTGACGCCGGCCGTGGAGGCATCGTAGAGCAGGGTGATGATTTCCGGTTCGGCGAGGGAATTGATCTTGGCGAAAATCCGGCCTGGCCTGCCCGCGCGGGCATGGGCGATTTCCCTTTCGATCAGTTCGCGGAATCTTTCCTTCATGTTGAAAGGCGCAACGATGAGTTTTTTGGACCCGCGGTAGTCTGACATTCCTGTGAGGGCGTTGAACAGCGTGGCGACGTCGTTGGTGATTTCCTCCTGGGTCGTCAGCAGGCCGAGGTCCGAGTAGAGCCTGGCTGTGCGTGAATGATAATTGCCGGTGCCGAGGTGGACGTAATGCCTGATTTTATCGGCATCACGCCGCACGATAAAGAGCAGCTTGCAATGGGTTTTCAGGCCGACAAGCCCATAGACGACATGGCAGCCGGCGTCCTCCATGCGCCGCGCCCAGGCGATGTTGTTTGCCTCGTCGAAGCGCGCCTTGAGTTCCACCATGACGGTGACTTGTTTGCCGTTGTTTGCGGCGCGGATGAGGGCTTTGACGATAGGGGAGTCGCCGCTGGTGCGGTAAAGCGTCATTTTGATCGCAAGGACCGTTGGGTCCGCGGCCGCTGTTTCAAGAAATTCCACAATCGATGAAAAATTGTGGTAGGGATGATGCAGCAGCACGTCCTGATGGCGTATAATCTCGAAAATATCCGTTTCCGATTGCAACAGAGGGGCAATGGCTGGAGTGAAGGGCTTGTATTTGAGCCCGGCTAGGCCCTCGCTCTCGGTCAACGGCATAAGGCGTAGCAAGTTGAGAGGCTCATCGACCAAATAGAGGTCTTCCTGCTGGAGCTTGAATTTTTGCAGGAGAAAAGATTGGACGACGGGAGGGCATTTCTTTTCCAGCTCAAGGCGGACCGCGTTGCCCCGGTTGCGCTTGCGGAGTTCCTCCTCAATGCTACGCAGCAGGTTTTGGGCTTCTTCCTCGTCGATGTAGAGGTCGCTGTTGCGTGTCACGCGGAACGCGTAAGCCCCCAGCACGTTGACCCCGGGAAACAGGCTTTGCGCGAATCCCTCGATCACCGCGCTTAGAAAAATGAAGTCGCGGCTCTTCTCGGAACGGGGAGGCAGGCTGATGAGACGGTTGAGCACGCGCGGTACCTGTACGATGGCATGGCGTGTTTCGCCCTCCATATCCGGCTTTTCGAGCATGACGATAATATTAAGGCTTTTGTTGAGGAGTTGCGGAAAGGGGTGGCTGGGATCAATCGCCAAGGGGGTCAGGACGGGGTAGATTTCACTGATGAAATATTCCTCGATCCATTTCTTTTCAGATGCTGTCAGTTCCTGGAGGTTGTGAAAATGGATGTCATTTTTGGCGAGATCGGGCAGCAGTTCTTCCTTCCAGAGAAGATACTGGTCCCGGACCATCCGGCTGACGCGCTGGTGAATGGAGGAAAAGGCATCGACTGCGTTAAGCCCATCCGGTCCTGCATCGCTGCTTTTGTTTTCAATTTGTTGCTTGATTCCGGCGACGCGGATTTCAAAGAATTCGTCCAGGTTGGAACTGGCAATGCAAAGAAACTTGACCCGTTCCAATAGCGGGTTGCCCGGGTCCTGGGATTCCTCCAGAACACGCTGGTTGAACTCAAGCCAGTTGAGTTCGCGGTTTAGAAAATGTTCCGGAGCGTAGATTCCAAGTTTGTGCGGCACACAGCCAAGCATAGCAAATTCGCGGGCTATATTAAGATTAATTTTTGGAATTTTCCCGCTTTGTGCGCAAAGGCTCAAAATAGCCCGCGCTGAAGCTCACAAAGGATTGATCCCGCCCTTCATACCAAAGGTGTTGAGACATTCTGACCGCTTTCATTTGAAAGTTCCGCAGCAGCAGGGCGAGCACCCCTGTTCCATCAAAATAAAAGCAGTTTTGCAGGGCTGCTAGATGGAGGACGAACTGGTCCAGGCAGTCGCTTCGGCAGAGCCGCCAAAGTTCATCCTCCCATTTTTCCACGGCGTGTTGGACAGGGGAGAGGGCTGCGAAGGGATGTCCAAAACGGGGGCCGACGTGGCATCCGTCGATGCTGGCAATAAGGGCGCTTTTCCCGGAGGCTTGTTCCGCAATGGCCCGTGCCACAGCCTCTCCGAAGCGTGTGATTTCATGCCCCTTTTCCGGAAGGCTCCCGCTTTGCATGCTGTCCATAAGCCCGCCCATTAAAATCGGCACGATCTGGAAATTTTGCTCCGGGAAGAACAAGTCCCGGATGGCCTGCAGCCAGATGACCACATATTCGATGGAATGTTCCCGGCGGAATGACACGGGAGCGCGGCTGATTTTAAAACCGCAATGATCCTGGATGCTTTCCAATATGCCGTCATCTGACAATACGCTGCCGAGTGGCGTCAGGTAGTCGCAGCGGCAGGCGCTGAATTCATGCGGGCAGTTATGGCCGACGCCGAGGATGTAAAAGGTGTCCGGAAATTTTTTGAGGCGCAAAAGCCGCGCATAAGCTTTGGCGTACAAATCCAGGTTTACCCTGAAGTCGATATGCGGTACAATAAGTGTTTCCGGGCTCTTTCCGTTTGAACGCGTTTTGGCGCCGGCGTGGACTGTTAGCAGCTCGTGAAATTGTTTAAGGAGTTTTTTGGGGACAGCGGGGTAGGAGAGGCCGGCAAACGCGCTCTGGATGGTCTGGGATTTCACTAAAATCTTTCAGTGAATTCAACGGCCAGTTGGCGGTAGCTGTGGGCTCCGATGCCGCCCGGATCATATTGCAACACAGGCTGGCCAAAACTGGGCGACTCGCCGACCCGGACGGAACGCGGGATGATGGCTTGAAAGACTTTCTCGGACAGGTGGCTCTGCAGCTCGGTCATGACCTGCTGGCTCAGCCGCGTCCGCGCATCGTACATCGTCAGAAGGACGCCCACCAACTGCAGCCCCGGATTGATGCCCTGTGTCTGCATTCGCTTCATCAGGTCCAGAATTTTGCTGATGCCTTCCAGCGCGAAAAACTCGCATTGGACGGGAACCAAAAGCCCGTCGGCTGCGGCAAGGGCGCTGGTCATGAGAATCCCGAGTGACGGCGGACAATCCATGATGAGGTAGCGGAAACTTTGATCCTTGCGCAGGGGTTCTAGTACCTCACGGAGTTTATGGAGGGGATTTTCCAGACGTGCGATTTCCACCTCGCAGCCTGCGAGGTCGATTTCGGATGGAATGATGGAAAGCCCCGGGTAAGCGGTCGGGCGGATTTGCTGGTGGACGGCGCATGAGCCGATCAGTGCGGGGTAAATGCTGCCGCCGGGTACCTGTGCAAAGCCCACCCCGCTGGTGGCGTTGGCCTGGGGGTCGAGATCGAGCAAAAGGGTCGGGTGGCCTGCTTCAGCCAGGGCGGCGGACAGGTTGACTGCGGTTGTTGTTTTCCCAACGCCGCCCTTTTGGTTGGCGATCGCAATGATCTTCATGCAGGAGAGAGAGAAAAGGAAGCATCCCGAAAAGTCGAGAGAGGAATTCGGGCCCCGGTGATAATTCAAGGTTATGGCTTTTTTTGAAACCTTTTTGGGGAGCTGGGGTTGATCTATTTAATGGGTGGTTTGATTGTGGAAAAGTCTGCCTGGCTGATTCCAAGTCTTGACAACGTCAACACGTGCAATAATTTTAAAGGCTTTCATTGCTATGATTAACGTTGTTGATCTTCACAAAAATTATGCGGGACTTAAAGCTGTACGAGGCATCAGCTTTCATGTGAACAAGGGCGAGATTGTCGGCTTTCTGGGGCCGAACGGCGCCGGTAAAAGCACCACCATGCGTATTTTGACCGGCTATTTGCCCGCCAGTTCGGGCGAGGTCAAGATTTCAGGCCATGACCTGCTCAATGATTCCCTGGAAGTGCGCCGCAAGGTCGGTTATATGCCTGAAAATGTTCCCTTGTACCCGGACATGCGTGTGGCTGATTTTTTGGAGTACCGCGCCGAGTTGAAGGGGATCCGTGGCCGCAACGTCAAGACGAGGGTGGGGAATGTGATGGATCGATGCGGGATACAGGATGCGGCCCGGAAGTTGATCGGCAATTTATCCAAAGGGTACCGCCAACGCGTGGGTTTGGCGGATGCGCTGGTGCATGACCCGGAACTGTTGATTTTGGATGAACCGACGTCCGGCCTGGATCCCAACCAGATCCGCACGGTACGCGAATTGATCAAGGAACTGGGAAAACAACACACGATATTGCTTTCCACCCATATTCTTCCGGAGGTGGAAATGGTTTGTGATCGCGCGATCATCATCAACAAGGGAAAGATTGAGGCGTCCGACACCCTGGCCAACCTCTCGAAGCTTGTGCATGGCGGCGCGCTTTTTGTGGAGGTAAAAACCGCAAAGCCGGAGGATTTTGCGAAGAAAGCCCGTGAGATTCCGGAAATTTCATCGGTGCAGGAAACGGGATCGAAGGACGGGTGGGTCTCGTTTGAGTGCAGCGCCCGTCCCGGGCAGGACGCGCGGGAAGCCGTGGACCAGTTGATCAAAAAAGAAAATCTCCCTCTGCGCGAATTCCGCCGGGGCAAGGCGACCCTGGAAGATGTTTTTGTGGAACTGACACAGGACTGATTTTTAAACCCGATAGATATAATTTTATGACCGGAGCTTTTTGGACCCTGTTGAAGCGTGAACTCGGAGCCGTGCTGAGTTTGCCGCTGGCGTATGTCATTTACATGATTTTTTATTTTGTCATCGGTTTCTCCTTTTTGTTTTGCACCATGAAGATGGCGGAAGGCGTTTTGGGCATCACGGTGATGCAGATCTTCTTCATGTTCTTTTATTATTGGTTTGTGGTCATCCTGCTCATTCCCATCCTGACCATGCGGCTTTTTTCCGAGGAATACCGTTCGGGGACTTTTGAACTGCTCATGACCGCGCCTGTGACAGAATGGGATGTGGTGCTTGCCAAATTTTTCGGTGTGGCCATTTTCTGGGTTTTGCTTTGGCTCCCGACCCTGTCCTACGTTTTTATCTACCAATGGCTGACCCAATACCAGACTTATGTGGATTGGGGCGCGCTGATCTTGAGCTACGGAATGACATTCCTGCTGGGATGGTTTTACATTTCGATCGGCCTTTTTGCCTCCTCGCTGGCGCGCAATCAAATTGTGGCGGCATTTACCTCCTTTGCCGTCATTGCCTTGATTTTTTTCTCCGGCTTCATGGCCTTTACGAAGTTTGGGCGCGAGTATGAGGAGCAGGTGGGGCTTGTTTCCGCGATCAAGCACATGCAGGTTTTTGGCACCGGCACCTTTGACAGCCGGCCGGTCGTCCTTTACCTCAGCGGAACGATGCTTTTCCTATTTCTGACCTACATGATTTTGTCCTATCGCAAACTGAAGTCCTGACGCTCCCGAAAAATTAGGCACCCATTTTTATGACGGCGAAACCTCAAAGCAAACTGCAATGGAAACTGAACCTGGCGATCAGCCTGTTCCTGATCCTGGTCCTTTTTGTCGCGGCCAACGGCCTGAGCTACAAACATTTTTACCGCAAGAACATCGCCATCTCGAATTACAACAAGCTGAGCGGAATGACCCTCAATCTGCTCAAGCAATTGCCGGGCGAGGTGAAGCTGGTCAATTTCGCAAGCCCGCAGTCGCAAACGGATCTGGCCGCCTATCTGCTATACAACGATGTGGATGCCTTGATCACGGAATACCGCTACAACGGCCACAACAAGGTCAGGGTTGAGAAAGTCGATCCGTTTGTGGATGTTGAAAACGCCCGCAGCATGGAGCTGAAGTACAAACTGACCGAGGACGACAATGTCGTGATTGTGGAGTACAACGGACAGTGGAAGGCGTTGAGCTACCGGGACCTGGCAACGATTGACAGTTCCCAGGCGATGATGGGAGGGGCGCCTCCAAAAGTTGAGGCCTTCAAAGGCGAGCAGCAAATTACATCCGCCATCCAGGCGCTCGTACAGGGCAAAAAATCCAGGGTTTATTTTCTCAGCGGACATGGGGAGTACGACATCAAATCGGACCTGCGCAGCAAGGAGGGCTATTCCACATTGCGCGCCTACATCGAGCGCCAGAATGCGGATGTTGAAAAGTTGAATCTTGTGGAGACCGGGCAGATTCCGAACGATGCGGATCTCCTGGTGGTTGCCGGTCCGCGCAGCAAATACAACCCGTTGGAAGTGGATTTGCTGGACAAATACCTGCAGCAACAGGGCGGAGGCAAGGGCGCAAGGCTCATCCTCATGCTGGATCCGGACACTGACACGGGATTGGAGAATTTATTGAAGGACTACGGGGTACAGTTCCAGAATGACATGGTGATGGCCAAAATCATGCTGCCGGGGCAGGTCAAGGTGCTGCCGCAGGCCATCGGCACGAAGTTTGCCGCCCATCCGGCCATTGACTGGATGCGAAAATCCGGAGGCAACCTGAGCATGGGCCCCGCCCGGTCTTTGTCGGTACAGCCTGCCGACAAGTCGAAAAATTCGACTCTTACCATGCTGGTGCAAACTCCCGAGGCGTTTTGGGGCGAGATGGATTACAAGGCGGGGGCTGCGGAATACAATCCGGGCAGGGATCTGGCGGGGCCGCTGCCTGTCGCCGTGGCAGTGGACACGGCCAGCGTTTCCGGCGGACAGGTGCAGTTGAAAGGGGACAAGATTGTCGCCATCGGAAGCGGTTCCCTGCTCATGAACCAGTTGATCGGACAGCCGCAGGTGGATTTTTTCATCAATATCATGAATTGGATGCTTGAAGGTGGCAAACCGCTGGGGATAGCACCCAAGGCGCCGCAGGAATTTACCGTGAATATCAGTCCAAGGGATATATGGACTTTGGCGGGGATCCTTCTGCTTTTCCCGGTTTTTGCGGGCTTGCTTGCGGTGGGGCTTTGGTTCCAGCGCCGTAATTAAACTTTTTTGGGCCGTTTTACGGCGGATTATTTAAATGAAAACGCGCACAACCCTCATTCTTGCCGTCATCACCATTTCCATACTGGCTTTCATCCAGTTTTATGACAACAAAATGCCGGGCACGATCGAACGGGAAAGCCGGATACGCAAGCTCATGGTTCTTGAGGCCGATCAAATCCGGAATATCGAGCTGACCACTTCCGAAGGTTCCTTTGTATTCGCGAAAACTCCCGGGAGCGAGTGGCAGATCGAATCGCCCGTCAAATATCCCGCCAATGGAGGTCTGATTGGTTCCCTTGCGTCAGAACTGGAATTCCAGGAGCGCCGGGCAACTCTTGACCCAAAACAGATGGGGGATTTGGACAAGGCCCTGGAGCAATTCGGCCTGAAGCAGCCACGGATACAGATCAAAGTGCGCACGGCGCAGGATACCTATCAACTCATGATCGGACGTGAAACGGTCCGCAAAGGCGCGGTCTATGGAAAGATTGTGCACGGGAAGGCGCAGGAGTACATCATTCTGGAACAAAGTCTGGAGACCCTGCTTCAAAAAACACTGGATCAATGGCGCAGCCCGAAGGTTTTCGATTTTGTTTCCTCGGGTGTCACGGGAATGGTGCTGCATCAGGACACAAAGGAAGTCGATTTGGAGAAGGACTCCTCGGTCTGGAAGCTGTTGAAGCCGCTTTCGACACCGGCTGACATCGATCAGGTCAACAGTTTCCTGGGCAATTTGCTGGGGATTCAGGCGGTCAAATTTCTGACGGACAACCCCGCCGATTATGCGAACTACGGGCTTAATTCTCCGTATCTGGTTTTCGATGTCAAGCTGGGCCAGGATACCCAGAGTCTTCGGATTGGGAAAACAGAGGCCAACGGCGCAGTCCAGTATTACGGGCAGCTCATTTCCCGGCCCGCGGTCTTTGCAGTTGAAAAGCCGACAGTGGATTTAATTTCCGCACTGTTGGAGAAAACGCGCGATTGCCGGATTGTAAAGCGGATCCACCCCGGGCAAGTGCAGGGGATCAAATTTGAGAAGGGCAAGTTTTCCATTGAAATCGCGCGCGGTGAAGCTCCAGGGGTTTCATGGATATTGCCGCAGGAGGGCGGCCTGGATATCGACAGCGCAGTTGTGAATGATCTTCTGGCCCGGGTTCAAAATGCGCGCGCCGCCAATTTTTTGCCCGCCAGTGATGAGAACCGCAAGAAGCTGGACTTGCTGAAACCTGCGGGGAAATTGACAATTGAATTGAAAAACGACGACAACAAGGACGGGGTTCAATCGTTCACGCTCGTTTTTTCAGCGGATAAAAGCGGTGAATCCGCAGTCGAGAGCCAGTTCCGCGATGATTTGGTCACGATTCCATCGGCTGTGTGGGTGGGGGTTCCGGATCAGATCCCGTCGTGGCTGGCTAAAATGCTGATCATTGCAAAGGAGCCTGAGATTACAGCACTGAATTGGAAGCGGGGCGCGGATTCATTTGCGGTATCCCGCGAGCCCGGCAAAGACTGGCCCGCTGAAGCGCAGGGCGGGAAAATCGACCCGCTGTTTCTTAAGGGCCAGATCCGCCTGCTGGCCGGTCTTAAAACGCAGGGCTGGAAACTTGTTTCGGGCAATGAATTTGCGCAGCCGGCCGCCGTGCTTTCCATTACTGCCGGCAAACAACAAAAGACGCTGGAATTGGCGGGTGATGCCAGAATCAATCAATACACGGCCAGATTTGCAGGTTCCAAATATTCTTTTTTGATCGATAGATCGGATTATCTGGCGCTCAGCCTGTTTCCGGCCCAAAACGCGGCCAGCCCGGATTTGTCCGTGCCGCCGCCGCCCTCGACCAGCCCTAAAAAATAATCCTTTCCACAGCAGGCTGCATAGAACCCAGCGTGCCGCTTTCTGCCATTGCGCCACAACGCCAAAGGGCCGATCATCAAAATGTATATGAAATATGCAGGCTAGGGCTGGCATTTCATGGCGGCTTGTCTAAAGATATTCAAATGGCTTCACCGGAACCCACAGCCTCAAGCAAGCATCGCCTGCGTCCCACAACCTATTCGGTTGCGGTGTACGTTGTTGCCCTGTTCCTGCTTTTTGAGCTTGTCGCGCTCGGGCTTGTCTTTTGGTTCAGGCAGTCCGTCCGGATCGAAACCAACGCGCCGGAGCTGGGCCAATCGACGCCGACTTTGAGCCTCGCCGCGCCGGTGCTGGAATCCGTGCCGAATCTTCCAAAGCCTGACAGCGGAAGATTGAGCGTGGCGGGACGTGACGAAAAAATTGAGCGGGAAATCCAGCGCCTGAACGATGAGGCCCAGAGATTTCGCCGGAATGGGGATTTTGCGCTGGCGGATGCGGCCTTGAAGCAGGCAATGGAACTCGATGGCAATCATCCGCAGACCCTGGCCAATTTTGCGATGTTGGAGGAAGCAAGAGGCAACAGCAGCCGCGCGCTTGCCTATTGGACGGCCATCATCAAGTTGGGGGACAGCGCGGGAAAGACCATACAACTTGCCCGGGAGCGGGCTTCGCTCATCGAGGAAAAGACCCGCCTGGAGGAAGAGGCCCGTTTGCGTGAAAAACTGGTTTTGAATCTCAAACGGATGATCATTTTGGACAATGTCAAAACCTATCCGGATCCCCTGCCGGAAACACCTGTGGAAATCCAGAAGGACTTTTATCTCAAGCGCAGCAACAAAACTTTGAAAGTAGATCCGGGCAAACTCAAAATACAACTTTTTTTCTACAACCGGGTGGGGGACAACAAGCTGGTGCCGGCGAAAATCGAAGCCAGATTTTTAAGCAATCCGCCGGACTGGAGCTCCGGAGATACGGAGATCCTGCGGGCCCGTTATTTTCCCATGCCGAAGGGCGGGGCGGAAAAGAGCTTTTATTACGGGTACTTGATCCGCGTTTATTACGACGGAGAACTCCAGGATGAACAGGCCGACCCGCTCGGGCTGTTGCGCCTCTTCCCGACGGGGACTTAAGCCGGGATGCCTCAGGTTTAAGCAAGCGCTTCTTCAAGAGCGCCGAACCGTGCTTTTGATAAATCAACATCCGGGGCCTGAACATGGGCTCTTTGCAGCAAGGTGTTGAGGGTGACTTCTCCGATCCCGATGGCTTCTATGCCAATGACACCGCCGTCGAGATCCAAGTCAACGGTGATTACGCCGGACTTGTCGCAATTAACCTCCTGCGTTTTGGCAAACTTGCGGGAGCCGTCAAATTTCACATATAGAGGAGTAAGCCCCAAAAATGACATTATCTTTTCCCCTGCAAAGTTTTCAGAATTGGCTTGGGGTGCATGGGAGTCACCGGGACAAGCCCTTTATCGGCAAACGCAACAGACAGTTGCACGGGCTCAATGTCCAGAATGTGCGCGTCTGAGGTGACAAGCATGGGCAATCCTTTTAGTGAGGTTTCAGCCAGAATCATGCCGTCATTGACTTCTGTTTCCGGGAGCAAGCAGCGGTCACGCAAAAGGCGGGAGAATCTTTCAGCGTAGCCATGTTGAACCGGCTCCAGATCGAACGGCTGGATTTTCCACGCAAGCAGGTTTGAAAGAGCCTTAATCGCAAGCAGTTTCTTTTTGGGATCACTTCCAGCTTCTGCAATAAAAGTCAGCTCTTGAACGGCTGTAGGCGGAAGCCAGAGCGAATAGTTGCGCTCAACGCAAACTTCCCTGAAATCGTGTGCAACGGGGAATCCCTCCGCAAGATCGAGCGGAAGATTAGCGTCCAGTGCGAGCCGCTTGCTTACTGCTTCCGCCATAAATCAGAGCCATACCCTTGTTAAACAGCTCAGCCCTTTTTGAGTCGGTCAGGCCGTTGCATTTACTGCGGGCTTCAGCGGCAAGCTTGGAGCCGATGGTTTCCTTGGGATATTCCCTACGGACTGTGCGTGTTTTTGGCATGGTGGCTTTTCGTGCTATCGGATGGCAGAACAAATTCCGCGCATCCTGTTTTTAAAAAGTAAGCCAGTTGCCGCCCCCGGTCAAGGGTTCCGATGCCGGGATAAGTGGCACCCAGAATGCCCCCTTATCCGTCAAGATTGACTTGGCAGCCGGGCTGGCCATTCTGGAGCCCATGCAGGCCATGATTTGCGAGAAGTGTAACCATGCTGTATGTAAGCAAAAATGAAAAATTGGGCGAGAATTCGCAATTTACCCTGTAAAAACAGTGCGGAGTCGACGGGGCTCGAACCCGCAACCCCCGCCGTGACAGGGCGGTGCTCTGACCAATTGAGCTACGACTCCTCGATAAGAGAGCCAGATTTTATAAACGTCAAATGAGTGCGGCGCAAGTGTTTTATCAATGCCAGCGTTGCGGCAATTGTTGCCGCTGGCCCGGCCATGTCAAATTGATCCCGGAGGATGTCGAGCGCCTGGCCGCCTTTTTGCTGTTGAGCGTGCCTGAATTCACCCGCCTGCACACCGGGTTGCATCCGCAGCGTACTTGCCTCATCCTAAAAACCCGTGAAAATGGCGAATGCATATTTCTGGAAGGCCTCAACACCTGCCTTGTCAACGCCGCAAAACCGCAGCAATGCTCGGATTTTCCGAACAAATGGAATTACCCCGGCTGGCGCGATCATTGCGAGGCCATTCCGCTTGAAAAGGAGGGCGCATGCTGAGGCATTATGATTGCCTGATTCTGGGCAGCGGGATTGCGGGGCTGACTTTGGCGTTGAAGGTCGCCGACCACGGCCGTGTCGCCGTGATCACAAAAAAGAGCCGCGCGGAATCCAACACCAACTACGCCCAGGGCGGAATTGCCTGCGTCACGTCGAAAGAAGACAGTTTTGAGCTGCATGTGCGCGATACGCTGGATGCCGGCGCCGGTCTTTGCCGGGAAAACGTGGTCCGCTCCTATGTGGCCGACGGCCCGCCGCGGATTCAGGAATTGATCGATATCGGTGTGCGCTTCACGGAACGGCCCGACAGCAAAATCGGCGAACTGGATCTTGGAAAAGAAGGCGGGCACAGCAAGCGGCGCGTCTTGCATTCGGAGGACATGACCGGGAAGGAGGTGGAGAGAGGCCTGTTGCATGCGGTTGAAAGCCACCCGAACATTTCCATTTTCGAAAACTTTGTCGCCATCGATCTGATCCTATCGGACAAGGCCGGACTGCCCGGGCCTTCGCGCTGTGTCGGGGTGTATGCCTTGGACAATGCCGCCAAGCGGATCGACGTTTTCAGCGCGAAAGTCGTTGTGATGGCCACCGGCGGCTGTGGCAAGTGCTATTTATATACGACGAACCCGGACATCGCGACCGGCGACGGGGTGGCCATGGCTTACCGCGCGGGCGTCCCCGTTGCGAATATGGAATTCATCCAGTTTCATCCCACCTGCCTGTTTCATCCGTTTTCCAGGTCGTTTTTGATTTCGGAAGCCCTGCGGGGCGAGGGGGCCGCATTGGTGGACGCCAATGGGCTGGAATTCGCGTCCAAATACGATCCGCGCGGTTCGCTGGCGCCGCGCGATATCGTGGCCCGGGCGATCGACGCGGAAATGAAAAAGACCGGGGCCGCCTGCGTCTATCTGGACATCACATCCAAGAGCGGGGACTTTTTGCGCAAACGCTTCCCGAATATTTTTTCCTATTGTGAAAGCCTTGGGATCGACATGACGAAACAGCCGATTCCCGTGGTGCCCGCGGCCCATTATCAATGCGGAGGCGTGGTGACCAGTCCGTCCGGGGCCACGGCTCTGCCCGGATTGTATGCCCTCGGAGAAGTGGCCTGCACCGGATTGCATGGGGCCAATCGACTGGCCAGCAATTCCCTGCTCGAAGCCTTGGTGGTGGCGCATCGGAGTGCGAAGGAGATCGCCGAAAAATTGCCGGGACTGAACACAGCGGATCTGTTGCCCGAATGGCAGGAGGGGGATGCCCATGATCCGGACGAAATGGTCGTGGTTTCGCACAACTGGAAGGAAATCCGCCAGATCATGTGGGATTATGTGGGCATTGTGAGGACCGACAAACGGCTGCAACGGGCGGAAAACCGCCTGAACATTTTACTGAGGGAGATCCATGAATATTACTGGAACTTCAAGGTCACGAGCGATTTGTTGGAACTGCGCAATCTCGCTTTGGTTTCATGGATCATCGTCCAGTCGGCGTTGAAACGGAAGGAAAGCCGCGGGCTGCATTACACCTTGAATTATCCGGGCCTCCTGCCGCTTGCGAAGGACACCGTTATTCAGAAAACGCCGGAATAACGAGGCATCGAGCATAACAGAATCCGGTTTAATAGACGTTTGGAAAACAAATGAAATCACTACATCCAGCAATGTTCTTTTGGATTATTATTTGCTTATTGGTGGCGCATTCGGCAGCGCAGACACAGACTGTGGATAAAGACGAGGTTTATGGCGTGAAAAGCACGTCGAATATCTCTGTACGAATCACTGGCGGCGGAGTGCGGCATCCCGGAATATATTTTATCAAAACAGGTGCTACGCTTCATGATTTGATAGCTAACGATAAGGCTGTATGGCTAAAGAGCTCCAACGGTACATTTCGAATTTCTCGTTGCGTCAAAGGTGAGAAAGTCACCCTCAAGATTGATTACCATCAATGGGACATAAAATTGCTTGATGGTGACGATATTTATGCGCCAGATATGCGAATGGAAAATACGCCGAACAAGATCGTTGACCCAACTCGATAAAGCTCGCGGGTCATGACGGAGCAACATTCCTCTGGCATTGAGACGATGCCAGAACCCGTAGGCGTCACGCCCGCGGTACGGGCCGGGGGCTTCAGCGCCCGCCGGATTTGTAGAGCGCGGCGTCGAGGACGGACCACAGGTGAATGATCCAGCCGAGAAAAAAATGCCAGAGGATGCCGGCAAGCACGAATTGCACGATGGCCAGCAAAAGCCTGCCTTGCAGTAGCTGTCCCAACCCCGGAATAAAAAAACTGCACAATGCGGCGATGACATTGCCCGCGCTACCTTGACCTTGTGCCATAGTCTTTATCTTATTCCATTGGTTTGCATATTTCATGCTTATTTTTGACGCTGGAGCATAATGGATATATGCAGGCACTGCAAAACCGCCTCAAAATAAGACAGTTCCAATTCAAAAAAGTTCTCACTCAGGCGTTTTTTCTTTTAACCCGGATGTGGCCGTATCCCAATTTTCCACCCGGTCCTTTGGCAGGACACGCTGCAGGGCTTTTCAGTGGCGGGTGAGGCATCCGGGTTAGGGCAGCAAATTCTTGAGGAACCCTTCAACGCCCGGCTTCTTTTCGGTATCCGCCGGTTTGTTGTCGGGCGTGTTCTGGGGCTGGAGGTTCGGCTGGGTTTGGTCGCCGGCTGCTTTTGTGAGGGTCACTTTGGGATCGTCGGTTGTCCCGGTCACGGTGATGGGCATCTTGATATTGGCGCGCGAGGAAGCATCAGCCGGCTGGGTGTTGTCACTCTTTTTAGCGCCGAACAATCCGGTCAGAGCAGACGCGACTTCGGTGACTTGCAGCAGCCCCGGAGCGAAGTCCACGGTGCCTTCCAGGTTGAGCGACTTGTCAAAACCGTAGGGGCCTTTCATGAAAATCGAGAGGTTGGGAGAAATCACATCGAGCGGCTGCAGGTCGATCTTTTGATCGCTGATGTTGAATGTGGAATGGATCTCCTGAAATTTGCCCTCGCGCAGGGCCGAAACCCCGGCAATGGCGCCGAGGACGCTGGCCAGCTCATGGTAGGATTTTAATTTTCCGATCTCAGGCTCGGTGATTTTCAGGTTGCCGTTGCCGGTGAGATCTTTTGCGGCGCTGAGGAATCCCTTGCCCTGGAAATCCAGCAGGAGTTTGCCCTTCATGGTGTCAGGCGGGTTGCCGAGGTCCACCAACAGGTCGCTGACGCTCACGCCGGCGAGATTCAATTTGACATCGAAGAAACCAAGGCTCAGATCGAGTCCGGCCTCGCCCGCCAGGGCGCCTTGATAGGCCGAGGCCACAACTTTGCTCAAGCGCAACTTGTTGGCTTCGAACACAACCGGTGTCCGGAAATCGCTTACCTTGAATCCCGGAGTCACGGTGGCTTGTTTTACGTCGAGATTGCCGCGGGCTGTTTGTTCCTGGCCCCGTTTTTCATAAGAGGCCTGCAGGCCGGCATTTTCCGCCTTGAAAAGAACGCTGCCATCAGCGGCGAAAATGGTGACTTGCGCGCCTGTGATTGAAATATCCGGAAGCGAAATATTGCTTGTCTTGGCGGTTTCAGAAGGGCTGGGTTTACCGGAATCGGAGGGGGCTGTTGCTGCGGGCGCTTTTTCAGGCAGGGGCAGATAAAAACCGCCGGCTTGGCGCTGGTGCAGAATCAACACCGGTTTGTCGATCCGGATTTTGCGGATGGTGAGCGGGTCTTTAAAGGCCGAAAGCCAGTCGATGTCGGCATGAACGCCTCCGATACTGATGAAATTTTCCTTGGCGTAGGGTTCCGGATTGGGGATCTGGAGATTGTTCACCCCGATGCCGAACAGTCCGATTTGTACGGAATCGAGGCTGACACGAAGCCCGGTGGCTTGGTTGACCTGGGCCGAGACCACCTGTTTGAATTCGGGGCTGTTCAGATAGCGCGATCCGAAGAACGCGCCGGCTCCGATCAGGAAGATGGCAAGGAGGGTGAGAATGCCGAGAACGATGATTATTTTTTTCAGCATAACAATGGAATCTTACAGGGGATTTGATATTTTGCCAGTGACAATTTCTTATGAATGCACAGCCCATCCGATGCCTTGCAACGGGCTCCGTTCCGGCCACTCTCGATGAGGCCGGCCGATTTTTTGAAGACATGGCAGGGTCTGAATTGGTCCAGCACTGGCTTCCGGAGCCTGAACCCTTCTGCCGCCCCGGGCAGGTTTGGATTTGCCGGAGTGATTCGCACTTCGGAGTTTATGCCGTGTTGCAGGATGAGGACATTTCGAACAGCGCGCGGGAGGAGAATTCGAGGACTTGGGAAACGGGGGACACGTTTGAAATCTTTCTACGGCCGTTGCCGGGCTTGAGATATTTTGAATTTCATGTGACACCCGAAAATCAGAAGCTCCAGATGGCGTTTGAGAGTGAGGATTTCTTTCGACAACGGGTGGCATCCGGCCTGGGCAAGGATGACAATTGGCTGGCCGGTGTTGGATTGCCGGCAGGGTCGTTTTCTTCCGAAACGCAGGTGGAAGCACCCGGAAAAATCTGGCGGGTTTGGGCGCGGATCCCGCTGGCTTTGTTCGGGAGCGCTGCTGGTTTTGGTGCCGACCGGGAGTGGCTGGCAAGCTTTTGCCGTTATGATTACACTCGCGGGCGGGAGAAGCCGGTGTTATCGTCCACGTCGCCGTACCCCAGAAAATATTTTCACGACAACACGAGTTGGCGGAAATTGCTGTTTGACTAACCCGGATGCCTCATGACCGATTGCCACGAAAAAACCGAGAAAAAACATTCCTGCTGTTGCGGGTCTGCCCAACAGCCGACCCCTGAAGATTGCTGTGGCACTCCTGCGCCCCGGATTACAAAGGCCTATTACTGCCCCATGTGCCCGGGCGTGGAGTCCGATCTTCCGGGAATCTGCCCGGTTTGCGGAATGGCCCTGGAGCGCGCGCCCGCGGCGCTTGTTGGAGCGGAAGAGGACTCGGAATTGAAGAATATGACACAGCGGTTTTGGATCGCGCTGCTGCTGTCTGTTCCTGTGGTTTTATTGGACATGGGATCGCACATCCCGATGCTGGCGGGTTTTTCAACGAGAGCTTCGCTTTGGATCCAACTCGTATTGAGTACACCGGTCGTATTTTGGGCCGGCTGGCCGTTTTTTGAGCGCGGCTTTCGCTCGGTTCTTCAACGCCGGTTGAACATGTTCACACTGATTTCGCTGGGGACCGGCACGGCGTATTTTTTCAGCCTGGCGTCGATGTTTCTCGGAGCGTATTTGCCGCACTCATTTCGTCATGACGGCATGGCGCCGGTTTATTTTGAGGCCGCGGCGGTGATCACGGTTCTTGTTTTACTGGGCCAGATACTGGAGTTGCGCGCCCGGGCGGCAACCGGCGCCGCGATCCGGAGCTTGCTGGGCTTGGCGCCAAAGGAAGCGCACCGCTTGCGGGACGGAGTGGAACTGGACGTTCCGCTGGATCAGGTGCAGGCGGGGGATGTGTTAAGGGTCAAGCCGGGTGAAAAAGTGCCTGTGGACGGAATAATCCTTGAAGGCGCAAGCGCGCTCGATGAGTCCATGCTCACCGGCGAGTCCATGCCGGCGCCCAAGGAATCCGGCGGGCGGGTGATGGCCGGGACCCTCAACGGGAATGGAAGTTTTTTGATGCGCTCGGAAAAGGTGGGCGCCGAAACGTTGCTGGCCCGTATCGTGCAGATGGTATCGCAGGCGCAGCGGAGCCGCGCGCCGATCCAGCGTGTTGCCGATAGCGTGGCGGCCTGGTTTGTTCCGGCTGTTGTCGGAGTGGCGGCGCTGACGTTTATTTGCTGGGCTTTGTTAGGCCCGCAACCCGCCCTGGCCTACGGACTGGTCAATGCCGTTGCGGTCTTGATCATTGCCTGCCCGTGCGCATTGGGGCTGGCGACCCCGATGTCGGTCATGGTGGCGGTGGGGCGCGGCGCCGGGATGGGTGTGTTGGTCAAGGACGCGGCCGCATTGGAGGTTTTGGGCAAAGTCGATACTCTGGTGATTGACAAGACCGGGACCCTGACCGAAGGGCGACCGGCGGTGTCAAAACTGATTGCGGTGAACGGAAACACCCAGGAACGCCTGTTGCAGTTGGCGGCTTCACTTGAGAGGTACAGCGAGCATCCGCTTGCCGGGGCCGTGTTGCGGGCCGCAGAGGAAAAACATCTGGAGTTACTGGCGGTGGATGAGTTTGCGGCGGTTCCGGGTTGCGGGGTGAAAGGCAAGATTGCGGGCCGCGCCGTGAGCGCTGGAAGCGATGCATGGCTTTTACAGGAGGGTGTTCGCGGTTTGCAGGCGCTCAATTTGGAGGCTGAGCCTTTTCATGCCAAGGGGTTCATGGTCATTCGTGTGGCGGTCGATGGAACGGCTGCCGGGCTGCTTGTTTTATCCGACCCGCTCAAGGCGGGCGCGCCGGAAGCGATTGCCGCGTTGCATTGCATGGGTTTGAAGATTGTTATGTTGACCGGCGACAACGCGCAGACCGCGCGGCGGATCGCCGAAAAACTAGGGATCGACGACGTTCATGCGGAGTTGATGCCGCGGGACAAATTCGAGCGTGTGGTTGCATTGAAGCAGGAGGGGAAACGCGTGGCGATGGCGGGGGACGGCATCAATGACGCGCCGGCGCTGGCGGCGGCGGATGTCGGGATCGCGATGGGCACGGGAACCGACGTGGCGATGCACAGCGCGGGGATCACGCTGGTCAAAGGAAATTTACTGGGAATTGTGCATGCGATCACGTTAAGCCGCGCCACGATGTGGAACATCCGGCAGAATTTATTTTTTGCGTTTATTTACAACGGACTCGGAGTGCCCGTTGCGGCGGGTGTGCTGTATCCGTTTTGGGGTGTGTTATTGCATCCGGTCTTTGCAAGTGCTGCCATGGCCTGCAGTTCTGTCTCGCTCATTGTCAATGCCCTGAGGCTCCGAAATGTCAGGCTTGAATAGGCATTTTTAACCTGCATATTTCATGCTCATTTCAACATTCAACCTGTTGGCTTTATTAAGCAACAACGGATAGACACATGCTGGGCATATGCAGGTTATTGCAAAACCGCCTCAAAATAAGGCAGTTCCAATTCAAGAAAATTCCAATTCAGGCGGTTTTGCTTGTAACCCGGATGTCGCCGCACCCCTGTTCCTGCCACACTTTGGAGGAGGACACTTTGAAGAGGTTTTCAGAAACGGATGAAACATCCGGGTTAATGCGGACGCATTAAAAATGGAGGAATATGGCAGATTTATAGTTTTAGGTTTGGCCGACTTTTCTTTGCGGCATTATCCATCCAGGCATGTGCGGATTGTTTGCAGCAATTGGCTTGAGGGACAGGGTTTTTGCACAAAGTATTCGTTTTTGCGCAATTCCAAGGCCTGGCCGGCGATCTCGATGCTGTAGCCGCTGGTAAAGATGATTTTCAGATCCGGACGGTCTTCCCGCACCCTTCGGGCGAGTTCCTGGCCGCCCACTCCACCTGGCATTACCAGATCGGTCAGGACGAGCGCGACCCGGCGCAGGTGTTGAGGCCAGAGAGTCAGCGCTTCCGCGCCGGAGGGGGATTCTACAACGGAATAACCGTTCAGTTCCAGAAGCGCCCGCGTCAATGCGCGAACCGAGGCATCGTCCTCAACGAGCAGGATGGTTTCTGTTCCCCGGTGTGGTTTGGGATTGGCTTCTTTGTCTTTGGTGGGCGCCCCTGGGGAAGTCGCCGCGCATGCAGGCAGAAAGATTCGAAAGCATGTTCCTTGCTCCGGCTTGCTCTCGACTTGAATCCAGCCCTTGTGCTGTTTGACGATGCCAAACACTGTTGCCAAACCGAGCCCGGTGCCCTTACCCGGCTCCTTTGTGGTGAAAAAGGGTTCGAAGATTTTTAGCAAAATATCGGGCGGAATCCCTGTGCCGGTGTCGGCCACACTCAGACACACATAGTGTCCCGGTGAGGCCTCCGGGTGAAGGCGGGCGAGATCTGCATTCACCTTTTTTATGCTGGTTTCAATGCGCAAGCTTCCCCCCATCGACATGGCGTCGCGGGCGTTGACTGCCAGATTCATCAATACCTGCTCGATCATTCCCGCATCGGCGTGGATCATCAGGGCTGTGGGGTTAAGTTGCAGATGTATCTGAATATCGTCGCCGATGATTCGGTCCAGCATCTTGGAAAGGCTGGTGACAACTTCATTCAGGTCCAGATCCAGCGGCTGCATCACTTGTTTGCGGCTGAAAAGGAGCAACTGGCGCGTGAGATTGCTGCCGCGCTCGGCGGCAAGACGGATTTGCTGCAACTCATCGCGTGCTTTTTGCGGTATGCGCTCGTCCATTTCTGTGATCTGGGCCTGCAGCATCACGACGGCAAGGATGTTGTTGAAATCGTGCGCCACCCCGCCGGCGAGCTGGCCGATGGCGTCCATCTTTTGCGATTGCCGCAATTGTTGTTCCAAGGCCAGGCGTTCGGTCATGTCCCAGTTGATTCCCACCATCCGCAACGGGCGTCCATCCTTGGAGCGGATCGTCTGGGCAACGCCACGGACAAAGCGCGTGGATCCGTCCTTCAAGCGCACGTGGAATTCTGATGAGAATTCCCTCTCGCCGCGCAATGCCGTCTCGACATCGGATGTAACGCGGGCGAAGTCCTCCGGGGCCAGGCACTTGGACCATGCTTCGTAGGCGCCACTGAATTCATCCTTGCTGACTCCGTAGAGTTGATACATCGAATCATCCCAAAGCAACTGGTTTTTTTCCACATCCCAATCCCAGATGGCAAGGTTTGCCGTTCGGATGGCGAGTTGCAGGCGGTCTTCGCTTGTTCGCAGCCGGTTTTCACTTTCCTCCAGTTGGGATTCACGCCGCTTGCGTGTCTCCACTTCGTTCAACAAATCATCAAAGGATTTCTTGAGTTGTTCCGCCATGTTGTTGAAGGCTTTCGCAAGCGTGTCCAACTCTTCCAGACGGCTGCCGGGTACCCGTTGGGCCAGATCCCCTTGTGTCAGGGCCTGGGTAGCCAGTGAAATGAGTCGAAGCCGGCCTGTTACAAGCGCGGCAATGACAGCGGCCATTGCCAAGGACAGCAGCAGAGCTATCGCGAAAATCATGGCAGAGCGGCTATTGCCCTCCCTTATGCCAGCCAGATAGAAGGATTCCGGCATCAAAGTCAGTACGACCCAATCCGCGTGTCCGCCCTGCCGGTCCTCATAGGCGGTGGCGCATGCCAACCAAGTCTCTCGCGACAGCGGTTTTTCAGTGATGTGATCAAACCGGAACTGGATGCCCGCCTTGAGCTGTTCGGAGCTGGCAGGCGTTTTGATAAAAGTGGCGGCGGCCTCGGCGGCTACAGCGTCGCCGTTTTCGGCGGAAGAGGCTATCGTATGTCCTGAGTTGTCGATGATTAAAGCGAGACCATGCTTCGAAAGCGGCAAGCCTTGGAGGAGGCTGCGGATACCGGTTGTATTCACAATATTGGACGGCTGGTGAGCCAGATACTCGTCCAATTGAAGATTGATGTTGTCCGATATTTCCTGATGAAGTCGCACGACAAGTTTGTTCGCATCCTCCTCCGCACTTCGTAATGTGACATAAGCGGTTGTGCCGACCATCAGGAGCATGAGTCCGATAAAGGGTGCAAGGATAACCATGCGGATTGGCCAGCCCTCGGTCATGGTGAGGGCTTCGGGACGTGTCTTGCCACCACCAGCTTCCCAGATCCATTCTCTGGAGCCTAAGCGCCGTTCGTTTACATGTCCTGGAATTTCAGCCCAAAACATCCCGATCTTCCGTGCCAGGGGCAATGCCGCGAGCATTGCAAACGGGGCCATGATCCAGGTGATGCTTGTGGTAAAGAACAGGGCCGGTGTGATGTTTCCGTAAGATATCACCGATGTAAACTTGCCTGCGCAAATATAGCCCCAGAGTACCGGCTCCATGCTCATAAAAAGGAAAACAAAAACCAGATAGATCCACCAAGTCCGTGCCTGCCGGAAGTCCGGATTCTTGCCGAAGAGTTGATAGGCGATCCAAAAACAGGAGGGATTAATGAAGTAGCCCGCCAACCAGTCCAGAAGGAACCCGGGCGGGACGCCTTCAATCAAATCGGAAAGTCCATAAGCAAACGGCACCGTGAGGAGAGCTGGATAGCCAAACAAGACGATGCAGAGAAAAACCATGAGGTCCTTCAGAGACTCAAAGGTTTGCGCGCCGGGTACCAGGATAATGAAAGAGCCAAGGTATCCGGACATGACGATCAAAATGAATGTGATGGGGATGCTCAGAACTGCCTTTGTGTCCCATGACTGCCGCTCCCGGCCCAATCCCCAGCGTCCGCCAGGCCTGAATGTGAATCCGCCAAAGGCAGCGATCGCGAGGGCGAATCCTATGAAATAGGCGAACCTGCCCCACACTTCCAGTATGGGTAACGGGAGGTCACGAAAAAGTATCTCAATCCAATTGATAAGGATATACACGCTTTTTCAAGGCCTCCTTAAATTTACCGCCGATTTTTTGATTGTAAAAAATCAGATGTTGGATGGATGTCCGACCCTGAGACAGTCAGGGTTGTAAAAACTGAAATACAACCGCCCATCTGTGAAGCATGAGAGGAAGAATCAGGAAAAGCAACGATAAGAAAATAGTCAATTGGAGCTATAAACCCGCGCCTTTGGCACTCATATATTAATCTGTGACTGAACCTTGTAATCTTGCGCCTTGACCGCTTATGCACTCCCGCTCGCGACGGATGTCGAAGTCCGTGGTTCGCCGACGAATGGGTACTTTAATCGGACAGTTGGCGCAGGACTTCGCGAATAACCGGCACCAGGTGCAGCAGGGATTCGCGGATCGACTTCGGGTTTCCCGGAAGATTCAGAATAAGGGATCGGCCGCGTGTGCCTGCGGTGGCGCGGGAAATAATGACCGTCGGCACCTTCTGGGAGGTGACCGAACGCATGGCTTCGCCAAATCCGGGCAATTCCTTTTCGATCACCATTTTGGTGGCTTCCGGTGTGATATCCTTGGATGAGGGGCCGGTTCCTCCCGCGGTCAGAATCAAACCGCAGTGGCCGTAATCGGCGAGGTAGCAGAGGAGGTTTTCAATCTCCACCTGATTGTTGGGCATGGTGTGGATTTCGAAATCAACCGGTTCCGGCCAGACTTCCTTGATCACGGCCTTGATTTCAGGGGTGCAGGGGTCTTCCTTGATGCCGCATAGGCTCCAATCCGGGTAGATGACACAACCGATTTTCATTTTATTTGAGATGCCGTTTGAATTTCAAGAGTCACGATTCGTTTGTCTTCCATGCCAGAAGCACAGGTTAATATCCGCAGGGTGGGCGGGATTGTCAAGATTGGCTGCGGAGGTAATCCAACCGTATTTTATCCGCAGATGAACGCAGTTTTTTAATATTTCTGAATTCAAACTTCTGCCCGCTCATTCGCGGCTATCTTGTGGTTAAAGCCTTGCTTTAACTCAGCGCCTCCGCGCCCCTGTTCGCGCACGGGACGAATCCGTCCTTTGGCGGACGCGAGAGGATCCTTCCTGCCTTCAATCCGCGGAAAACAGTGAAAAGCAAAAAAAGCAATAGCGCCAAGTTATTCCCAATGGGCTGATGGGGCAGCTTGACGCCCTCCCAGAAGGCTTTAAATTGGAAGAATGACTGGTTTTGATTCAACGACAGCCGTGCCGACGCAAGGGCATGAAATTCAACTTATGAACGGCGGGGGAAGGGTTGTGGCCATTACCTGGGTGAGGGAAGTCATCTCGTATTGCATGAACGGGTGCTACAAAGTGCGCGACAAGAACGGTGTGGTCCGGCTGATCACGCGGTCTGGCAGCGTCAATGACCGGGCGCTTTGGCGTTCCATTTTGCCTGAAGAAAATCTGATGCAGAGCCGATCCCTATCCACGGATCAGGTTTGAACGGGCTCGGCGCCTCTATTTGGCAATAATCTCCGGCTCGCAGCGCACCGGGAAATTTACCGAGTTTGCCACAAAACAAAGATGGTGCGCTTTCTCGTGGAGCGATTTTGCCAGGTCCGCCTTCGCGGCATCGGTAATGGTGACCCGGGGATGGAGCACGATTTCAGTAAAACGCCCTCCGCTTTCCTTGCTTTCGGTGAGGGTTCCCGTGGCCGTGTCTTCATAGCCTGTGACAATAATGCCCGCGACGGCGCAAAGGTGCAGATACCAAAGCATGTGGCAGGAAGACAGCGAGGAAACCAGTAAATCCTCGGGATTGTAACGCGTGGAATCACCGCGAAAAGCCGGGTCGGACGAGCCGGGGATGACGGGTTTGCCTTCCGCGCTGATTTCAAGGTTACGGGTATAGGCGGTGTAGCCCGAGGTGCCGGTGCCGAGGTTGCCCGTCCAAGTGGTCTTGACGGCGTAGGAATGGATTTTTTCAGTCATAGGGATTTAGCCTGTCGGCGGATTGGGTTGATTGCAAGTGATGCCGATTGAGTTGATAACAGGTTCAGGGTTGGGTTTCAAGGCGACAATGCCGGATCCTGATATTCCAACTTGATTTCCTTACTTTTATTCCTTACCCTTGCTTGATGAAAGCGCAGGTGACATCGAAAGGCCAAATTACCATTCCGAAGCCACTCCGGGAGCAGTTCGATATTGAATCTGGAACCGAGTTGGATTTTGTTGCCACCAGCGACGGTATCCGGTTGCGCAAGGTGGTGGATCGCAGCAAGGCGGCCAAGCAACTGGGTTGCCTGAAAAAGGAACTGGCCGGGCGCAGTGTGGCCGAGTGGATGAACGAATTGCGCGGCCCGGTTGAATTGCCCGCTAAAGTGAAACGGCCATGAACGCGGTTGCCGTGGACACGTCCATCCTGCTGGCCATTTTTAAAGGAGAACCGAAAGGCGGACAATGGCTGGAACGGTTGCACAAATCAGCCGAGACATCCACATTGCTTGTCTCGTCGGTCGTACTTGCGGAACTGCGTTCATTTTTCCCGCATGAGGCCGCCTGCAGCAATGCGCTGCGCGCATTGGAAATCCGGCATAGCGCATTGAGTGAGGATGCGGCGCTTCTCGCCGGAAAAATCTTTCGCCAGTACCGGTCCGAAGGCGGCCCGAGACGGACGATCTTGCCGGACTTTCTCGTGGCCGCCCATGCCGCGACCCAGGCGGGCGCATTGGCCACGGATGATCGCGGCTATCTGCGCAGTTATTTCCCGGCTCTGAAAATCCTCACGCTCAATTGACCGCTGGCCGGAAGTGGTGGCTGAATTTCTTTGAAAAACCTCCAGCGAAGTGCTTCACTGGCCCCAACAAAGCAGCAACATGCCGATGCCTTTATGTTGCTCAATAAAACTGTTTGATTAAAATAAAAACATATGAACCTTAACATTATTCGATTCTTGACAGCGTTTTTTATATTTGTCGTTTTATTTATTCCGACATTCTGTGTTCTCTACCTATTTGGTTGTGCTATCGCTGGAGGTATTGCCGGCATGCATCATCCTGCAAACTCGTATCAGGCTGGTGCTGACGCGGCAAAATACTTCGTTAAAACATTCGGATTAGTTCTTTTTATTATCAGCCTTCTATTTTCTATTCTGGTTGCTTACTTTGCTTCATTCTCCAACATTTTGCCTTGGTGCAGAAAAGAAAAATAATATCGAACCATGTCGTCCACAGCCCTTCACACGCTGGCACTTTGGTCGCCGCGACGACCTCGGGTGCCAGGTGCTCTTGGTTGCAGACTGGTGACGTTCAATCTCCGAAATCTCCAAGTAAGCTGGGGCGGTTTTTCGTGGCTTGGGTGTTCCGCCCAAGGTTCCTGGATGGATTGCCGCGTCGCTCCGCTCCTCGTCCGCCACGGCGGAACGCGGGTGCATTGCGCTGCATGCCAGAAGATTTTATTCCAGCAGCAAGCCTTGGGCGGGACGCCCAAGCCACTGGAGAAAGGTGATATGCCTCACCCTTTCGTCGCCGTGGCGAGGATGGTTTGAAATCCCGGCGGCTCTTTTTCCCGTGCGACGATGGATACCTGCACTTCGCGAAATCCTGATTTTTGAAGCATCTGGAGGAGCGCCGCCTCGGAAAAACCCAGCCAAAGATCCGCATAGAGTTCGCGGGCTTTTTCGAAATTGTGTTCGTTGAGATCCAGGATGCAGATTCTTCCGCCTTTTTTCAGGATGTGATGGCTGGCATCCAAAGCCCGTTGGGGCTGGACGGCGTGATGCAGCGCCTGGCTCAAAATGACGAGATCCACAGATGCCGGCTTGATCGGCGGATCTTCCAGATCGCCCAGGCGGTATTCCAGCCGGGTGAGGCCGTTTTTGCGGGCCAGTTCGGATCCCACCTCGACCATGCGCGTCGAGTTATCGACCGCGATCACTTTTTTGGCGCGCAGGGCCAGCATTTGCGAGAGCAACCCTTCTCCGGCGCCGAGGTCGGCAACCACGAGAGGCTGAATCAGTTGGATGAGGAGTTGGCCGATGGCTTCCCATGAGCGCCCGGGGCAGTAGTTGCGGCCCAATCGTCCGGCGATGGTGTTGAAGTATTGCCGGCTGATTTCCTGACGCTTCTTTAGAACCAATTCCAGGGTCTTGCGATCCTGGGCTGAGGCGGGGATTTCCCGGGCCGCTTTCAGCGCGATGTCCATCACCCGGCGGGCGTCGGGATTCATGTCGGCTGTCCACAGGTAAAATATTTTCTGGCCATCGCGGCGCGACTGCAGGAGTCCGGCGCTTTTGAGTTGGGACAGGTGGGACGAGATGCGGGACTGGCCGGTGTTGAGGACCTCCTGGCATTCGGCCACGGAAAGCTCCTGTTTTTCGAGGATGGCGAGCAGGCGGAGCCGGGTTTGGTCCGAAAGCAGGGACAGAAGTTTAAGGTGGGAAACGCTCATGACGGGTGATGTTGGGTGTGAAGAGGGGCCTTAGGCTCTGAAAAGAAATATCAATCTATCATGATACGTCAATATTTTACTTGAACCCTGCGCCGGATCGTTTATTTTTGCGCGATGCCCAAACGTTATATTTTCTCATCCGAGTCTGTCGGGGAAGGCCATCCCGACAAGGTCTGTGACACCATTTCCGATGCGGTACTGGACGCTTGCCTGGCCCAGGACCGGCATAGCCGCGTGGCCTGCGAGACGTATGCCAAGAGCAACATTGTCATCGTGGGCGGTGAAATCACCACGAAGGCCAAGCTGGATTACAATGCCATCGTCCGCAATGCGATCCGCGAGATCGGTTATGTGAACGACGACGATGTGTTTCACGCCGACAAGGTTTTCATCAACAACATCATCACGTGCCAGAGCCCGGACATCGCCCAGGGTGTGGATGCGCGCGGGGCCAAGGGCAAAAAGACCGCCGAGCAGGGCGCGGGCGATCAGGGGCTGATGTTTGGTTATGCCTGCAACGAGACGCCAGAACTGATGCCGGCGCCGATCATGTTTGCCCACCGCTTGGGCAGCGAGTTGACCCGGCTTCGCAAGGCGGGCAAAGCCAAATGGCTGCGCCCCGACGCCAAGAGCCAGGTTTCGGTGGAATATACCGATGGAAAACCCACACGCATCACGGCGGTGGTGGTTTCCACCCAGCACGCCGCGGATGTGGAGCATGACGAGATTGAAAAATTTGTCATCGAGCATGTGATCAACAAGGTCTTGCCGAAATCGATGCTGACCCGCGAAACCGAATTGCTCATCAACCCCACCGGGCGTTTTGTGGTCGGCGGCCCTCAAGGCGATACTGGATTGACAGGGCGCAAGATCATCGTGGACAGCTACGGCGGCATGGGCCGGCATGGCGGCGGCGCCTTTTCGGGCAAGGATCCGAGCAAGGTGGACCGTTCTGCGGCGTATATGGGCCGTTATGTGGCGAAGAATGTCGTGGCTTCGGGTCTGGCGGACCGTTGCGAAGTGCAATTTGCCTACGCCATCGGCCATCCCGACCCAGTCAGCGTGCATATCGACACGTTTGGCACGGCAAAGGTCGATGAGGAAAAAATCATCGCTGCGGTTTTGAAGACGTTCAATTTCAAGCCGGCTGCGATCGTGAAGCAGCTCAACCTGCTCCGTCCGATTTACAGCAAGACGACCAACTACGGCCATTTTGGAAAGATCAAAGATCTGAACAGCATTACCTGGGAAAAGACGGATAAAGCGAAAACACTAGCGAAGCTAGCCAAATAAGTTTCAAGACTTAAAACTATTATGACCACAGCTACTACGAAAAAATCATCGGCCGATTTCAAAGTCAAAGACCTGTCCCTGGCGGACTGGGGGCGCAAGGAAATCGAGATTGCCGAGCAGGAAATGCCAGGATTGGTGTCGATTGGCCGGAAATATGCGGCGGGCAAGCCCTTGAAAGGGGTGCGCATCACGGGATCGCTGCACATGACGATCCAGACGGCGGTTTTGATTGAAACCCTGGTGGACTTGGGCGCTTCGGTGCGCTGGGCCAGTTGCAATATTTTTTCCACGCAGGACCACGCCGCGGCGGCCATCGCCAAGGCCGGCGTGCCGGTGTTTGCATGGAAAGGGGAAACGCTGGAAGAATACTGGTGGTGTACCTATCAGGCGCTGGCCCATCCGGATGGCAAAGGCCCCGAACTCGTGGTCGATGACGGCGGCGACGTGACGCTCCTGATCCACAAAGGCTACGAGTTGGAGGAAGGCAGTGACTGGGTCAACACGCCCAGCGACGCCCATGAGGAAAATGTCATCAAGGATTTGTTGAAAGAAGTGTATCGCGAGAATCCGCTGCGCTGGCATGAAATCGTCAAGCATTGGCGCGGCGTGTCGGAAGAAACCACAACCGGCGTGCATCGTCTCTACAAGCTTCAGGAACAGGGCAAGCTGCTGGTGCCTGCTTTCAACGTCAATGACTCGGTCACCAAGTCGAAGTTCGACAACCTTTACGGCTGCCGCCACTCGCTGGTGGACGGCTTGAATCGGGCGTTGGATGTGATGATTTCAGGCAAGGTCGCCGTGGTCTGCGGTTATGGAGACGTTGGCAAAGGCTGTGCGCAGTCGTTGCGCGGCCAGGGCGCGCGCGTGATTGTCAACGAAGTCGATCCTATCAACGCGTTGCAGGCTGCGATGGAGGGTTATGAAGTCACACCCATCGAGGACACCCTTGGGCGGGGCGACATTTACATCACCACAACAGGCAATGTGGATGTCATCACCATCGAGCACATGGCGAAGATGAAGGATCAGGCCGTCGTGGCGAACATCGGACATTTCGACAATGAAATCCAGGTGGACAAGCTGAACGCCTATCCCGGCATCAAGCGGGTGAATATCAAACCGCAGGTGGACAAATATATTTTCCCGGGAGGCCATGAAATTTTCCTGCTGGCGGAGGGGCGTCTGGTCAATCTGGGCTGCGCGACCGGGCACCCGAGTTTTGTCATGAGCAACAGCTTTTCCAACCAAACGCTGGCGCAACTGGACCTGTGGAAAAACCGCGACACCTACAAGCCCGCGGTTTACATCCTTCCCAAGAAGCTCGACGAGGAAGTCGCGCGGCTGCACCTGGAAAAGATCGGCGTCAAGCTGACGCGGTTGACGCAGAAGCAGGCGGATTACATCGGTGTGCCGGTGGATGGTCCCTACAAGCCCGAGCATTACAGGTATTGAGGTTGGCGTGGGTGGAGAGTGTTGCCCGCTAAACACGCGAAAATTGCAAAGGAAAGACAAAGACCTTTTTTGCGTCATTTCGCGTTTTTCGCGGGAAACCCCCTTGTCTTCTTTTCAGGGGGATAGCGAAAGCTGAGATGGAGCACTCCAAAATTCCGGGTTCGCAATGGCTCTCTTTTCCAAACAGCTTCTTTGACTTCAAAACTATTTCCTTACATCATTCCCGGCCATGAGCCAGGGAACTCTCACAAGGCAGGCCGGGTTGTTTGTGCCGGTCTTTGCCCTTCGTTCCCGTTCCGATCTGGGGGTGGGTGATACCGCCTGCCTGCGGGAGTTGATCCAGTGGTGCGCGGAAACCGGGTTCCGGGTTTTGCAGGTTTTACCGATCAACGAAACCAGCGCTGACAACAGTCCCTACAATGCCATCAGCGCCCATGCGCTTGATATTACCACGTTGGGGCTTTCCCCCGGAAGCATTCCGGGCCTGACCCAGGAAATTTTCGACGCTTTGTGTCCCGATGATTTGCGCTGCCGCCTGCGCGAGGGGCCGGTGGCGTATCGTTCCGTCAAAAAGCTAAAATGGACCCTATGCCAGGCGGCCTTTGAAAATTTTGAATCCATGGGCGGGCGCGGCGACGCGGGCTGGCAAAAATTTTCACGAGTGGAAGCCGACTGGCTGGAAGAATACACCTTGTTCCGGGCATCGATGGAACGGAACGGGGAGAGCCCGGTCTGGGAACGCTGGGAGCCGCAGCATCGTTCGCCGGCTTTGGCGCGGATTTGGTTGAAATCACTTCCGGACGCGGAACGCGAGGCCTTTTCAAAGCGGATTCGATTTTTCAGCTATGTCCAGTGGCAACTGCACCGGCAGTGGGATGAACTGCGCGGCCATGCCGACAGCCGGTCGGTGCGCTTGATGGGTGATATCCCGTTCGGGATCAGCCGGCACAGCGCGGACGTCTGGTCGAGGCCCGGACAGTTTGACTTGAAGTGGAGCGGAGGCGCGCCGCCGGAGCCTTTTTTTCAACCGGACGAATTCACAAAGGTCTGGGGGCAAAACTGGGGCGTGCCGCTTTATGACTGGGACGCAATGGCGTCTGACAATCACGATTGGTGGCAGAGACGTGTCAAGCATGCGGCGAGATTCTTCCCGGTCTTCCGGATCGACCACATTCTCGGATTTTACAGAATCTACGCCTTTCCGTGGCGCCCGGAGGAAAACGGCATCTATGCGGCGTTGACGCCGGATGAGGCGCGCGAAAAGGCCGGGGACCTGCCGCGATTTTTTCCATCGGATGACGAGACGGAGGGGGGGCGGGAGATGAACCGCCGACAGGGGGAGAAACTCCTGCAGATTTTGAAAAGTGCAGCCGGGGACAGCGTGGTTATCGGTGAGGATTTGGGAATGGTGCCGGTTTATGTGCGACCCTCGCTCGCGTCGCTTGGGATCAGCGGGTTTAAAATCCCGGTCTTTGAAAGGCAGGAATCGGACCACGAATATTTGAATCCGGCGGGCTATCCGGAGCTTTCGGTGGCCACCTTTGCGACGCACGACCATGAGACGATGGCGGGCTTTTGGGAAGGCTGGTGGCGGGATTTTGAGACATCGCAGCAGATCCGCGCCGCCGGCAAATCGGATCCCGCCTTGGAAGAGAAGGGGAAGCTTTCGTCCTGGGAATTGTATCGAACCCAGCGTTTTGCCGGTTTGGATGACAAAGAGTTGATACGTGATTATGAGCCTGTGGTGCGGGAGGCGCTCTGCCGGAAGCTGCTGGGGACTGCGTCCTGGCTGGCGGTTTTTATGATCACGGATTTGTTTGGCATGAAAATCCGTTTCAATGTGCCGGGGCCAGTGGCTGAAAGCAATTGGTCGGAGAGGCTGCCGTTTGAGGTCCAGGAGATTTCCCGCGATCCAGGACGGGCGGAGATCGTTGAATTCATCCGGCGCGAGATCAAGAGCTCAGGGCGGGGTTGACCGCGAACCTCCTTCGCCGAGGCTACGGAGGTCGGGAACACACGAAAGAAAGCCTGAACCACGGATAGACACGGCCGGAAAAACAGATCACTAGTACGTGCAACGCGATCTATGCGACTTCTCGTTTTTAGATGGGGATGAGATGGGGGATGTCTTAATACCTGCGGATGGTGGTGGGATCGGGGATACGGCTGTTGAGTTCTGTTGATGTGGGCCGTGGCGTGGCAGCCTCCTGTCGGGCCTCGTCGGCTTTTTTCAGGGCATCTGCGGCTGCTTTTGAGTTGGCGGCAACGACGTCGGCATTTTTTTTGTCCAGTTCGGGCGTATTGCTGGGCAGGTGTGCCGCGAGCCGATCTTCCGGAGTCACGTAGCCTTTCGGGATATCGTAGGGGTTATTGGAAAGTTTTTTATAAGGCAGTTGTCCGGTGTTGGCGTGTCGAGCCGAGGCCTGGCTTTGCCCATTCGGAGTGATTGTTCCGGGCAGGGGCATCGGGTTGTTTTGCTCCTGCGTTGTGTTTCCTTCGTGGAACGGGAGATTTGCATCCGATTTGTTATCGAACCCGGATGGGTTGTTGAACGTTCCATTTTGAACGGAGTTCACGAATGAAGCATTTTGATTCGCATGAACCTTGTTGCTGTTGGTGGTGGTGTTGTACTGGCTCTTGTAGGCGTCGCTGAATGGCGTGATACTGGGCCTGTTTGAATTGAAGTCGCTGGGAGCGGTGGGCTTGTCGATTTCCTTCCGTTCTTTATCCAGGATTTCCTTGTTTCTAACATCTTGCTGCAATCTTTGCTGCTCCGCGTCCTGGGTCTTTTTTTCTTCCATGGCGGTCACGACCCAGTTTTTTTCCTTATTATATTTGTCAATTTCCTCTTTGGTGGGCATCCGATAATTCGTATTGGCAGGAAGCGTTGTATTGTCGTTGGGCAGGATGTTGGTGTTCGTGTCCGGCAGTTGCTGGGCGGGCATTTCGGATTGGTTGACGGAGGGAAGCTCGGGCAGTTTTTGCGGGGGGGCGGCGCTGTCCTCGGCATGCAGGAACACGGGCTGAATGGCGGCCAGAAGCAGAGGCCAGAGGTACTTCATGCAGTAACTCTAGCATTTATGGGGGCAGGGTCAATGCGTGAAAATCGTGATATTTGTGATTACATCATACGGCTTTCATCGACCCTGCGGGCTCCTTCCAGCATGATTTCCTGCCAATGGCTCCGGATGGTTTGAATCACGGGGGGGTGCTCTTCGATGAAATTAAATTCGCAGCGGCCCCATGGTAGCATCCGATAAACAGCCGTTTCAGCCTCGGTTTTGTCCTGGGAGGCATGGATCATGACGCCAACATTCAAATAAATTTCGCCGGTTTCATTGCTGGTGAGGTTGGTGATTTCAATTTTACCGGTCCAATTGCTCAAGCAGAGCATTTGAATCAAATCGGGCAGCCGAAGTGTGGAAAGATAGCCCAGAGGCCTCGCAGCTGTTCCAGAGGATGACGCAGCGGATTTTTCCTTAACCTCAGGTGCATGCGGCAAACTTGTAATCTGCCTGGTTTTTTGTGAAATCGTCTCAATCACATCCTGAATTTGATATGGTTTTGCGATAAAAATTGCCAGGTTGGAGTCCCAGTCCAGCCTCATGAGAGCGGGAGAACTGGGCTGGCCAAGGATTACCAGTGGGCGTTGTTTGTGGAGCGCGATGAAATTCCGGTAAAAGGCGATAAAGGAGGGGCCCGGGTGATCCGCATCCATGAGGATGAGATCGAAATCGGGAGGCAAGTCCAAATCGCAGGTTTCAATGGAAACGACTTTCAGGTCAGGTATGGAGCTTAAGCCCAGCTCGAACCATTCGCATGCATTTTTAGACCCGACCGCCAGCCCGATTTTCATTTATTAACCTATTGTATAGCACGATTTATGCCGAATTTTATGTTTGGGTATAAAAGATGCTATATATTCTTCTTGCCGGGCTGTCGGCGGATTCCGAAGCTCGGCTCCAGAAAATTCATTTATGTTTGCCGGTTCATTGTTGCAGATACCGCTTGCCGAGGTGTGCCGACTTTTGTCCGCCTCGAATCAAACCGGCGTTTTAAAATTACTTTTACCGAATGAGGCGGAGCGGAATGCGGCGTTGTATTTTCAAAGCGGGCAGATCGTGCATGCTGAAGCGGGCGCCGCCGCCGGCCTGGATGCGTTGAGCGACATTTGCTATTTCGGCGATGCCAATTTTGCCTTTCAGGAAGGGGAAGTCGCATCGAAGCCGACTTTGGGTGTTTACCCGACTCCGAAGCTGATTGAAAAAATCCGGCAGCAAGTGGAAGAAGTCCGGAGCATGCATGAGGCGACTCCGGATTTTGGGGATGTTCCGGTCTATAACCAGAGCGCGAGCCTTGCTGGTTTGGAGGCGACTCCGGATGATCTGGCCTTGTTGCTGTTGTGCAACGGAGGCAGGACGGTGTCGGAAATTGCGCATCAGGTAAGCCGGAGTCCGGCGGACACGGCGAAAATTCTCGCAAAATTCCGCAGGGCGAAAATTGTGGAGTTGCATACACCGGAGCCACCGCCCGCCCAGGCGCCGGAGTCGGATGCGGGGCGGGTTGACGCACAGAGTGGATCTCCGCGCTATTGGCGAGGCAAGTTGGTTGAGTGAATGATTCACCGCAGAGCAGCAGAGAACGCGGAGGGGTGAAAATGTTCTCACGCCGTCCGCCGCGGATATTCTTTTGCGCTCTGGCGGCTGAAAGGTTTGAGTTCCCGCGATGACGAACGCTGTATCTTTCATGGGTACATCCTGCTCTTTTGAATGAACGTGGCATGGCAAGTGCTTTAAACAAAGCACGATGAGCATAAAAATCCCGTCTTTAGTGGCTTCCGGCATTTTGATGGTTCTTTTCTGCGGCACTCTCCAGGCCCAGCAAAGCAGCGATACCGCTTCGGCCAAGGAGGTACAGTCGTTGCAGGATGAAATGAGGAAGCTTCAAAGGGATTACATCGACCTTCAAAAATCCCTCATGGACAGCGGCGTGGGTCCTTCGCTCCGTTCGGATCTTTCCAGGTTGAAGGATCTGGATTCGGTTCAACAGGACATCGTGGATTTAAAAAAGAACAAGGAGGACTTGCAGGCGGCCATTGCGGATTTGAAAAAGAGCGCCGCCGCTCCGGTGGTACAGACCCAGCCTGCGGCGGCCCCGGCCGATTTTGCCACGAAATTCAAAGCGTTGCTGGAGAGTAACGATGGCCAAACGACCGCCATCAATATCGTCTGGACCTTGATCACCGGCTTTTTGGTCATGTTCATGCAGTGCGGATTTGCGATGGTGGAGACCGGTTTTACCCGCGCCAAGAACGTGGCGCACACCATGTCGATGAACTTTATGGTTTATACCCTTGCGATGCTGGGGTACTGGTTCATGGGCTTTGCCATTCAATTCGGCGGCACCGGCGCCGCGGGGTCTGTGAGTACGGTTACGACCCTTGGTGCGGATGTGCCGCAACATTTAAACAGTCTGCTAGGGATTAAAATTGGGAGCGGATTCTGGGGTATCATGGGGAATGCCGGTTACTGCTTGCCGCCCTCAATGCTGTCGGGCGGAATTTTCGCCCTCTTTTTGTTCCAGATGGTTTTTATGGACACAACCGCCACCATTCCCACGGGTGCGATGGCCGAGCGCTGGAGGTTTTTGCCCTTTTGCATGTACGCCGTCATTGTCGGAGCCATCATCTATCCGCTGTTTGGTTGTTGGGTCTGGGGCGGCGGCTGGCTTGCCGCGCTGGGCAAGAATCTGGGGTTGGGCCATGGCCATGTGGATTTTGCCGGATCTTCGGTCGTGCATCTTTGCGGCGGTGTGCTGGCTTTTGTGGGGGCGAAAATACTGGGGCCACGCATCGGCAAGTTCAACAGGGACGGGTCATCCAACCCGATTCCCGGCCATAACATTCCAATGGGCATCATTGGAACCTTCATCCTGGCTTTCGGCTGGTTCGGATTCAACCCCGGATCGACCCTTGAGGGCATGACGCCCCAGATCGGCATTATTGCCACGAATACCATGTTAGCTTCGGCCGGCGGAGCCGTCGCGGGTATGATTTGCACCTGGATACGGTTCAGCAAGCCGGACCCGAGTTTCATGTGCAACGGCATGTTGGCGGGTCTTGTGGCGATCACAGCGCCCTGCGCGTTTGTGGATTCCTGGGCCGCAGTGGTCATCGGGGTTGTGGCGGGGATTCTGGTTGTTTTTAGCGCGATGATTGTTGAGGAAAAGTTGAAAGTTGATGACCCGGTGGGTGCGATTTCGGTTCATGCAACCAACGGCGCCTGGGGGGTACTTTCCCTTGGCTTGCTTGCGAATGGGCAATACGGGGATGGCTGGAACGGGGTCAGCGGCAAAGTGACCGGTTTGCTTTATGGGGATGCCTCGCAGTTTATGGCGCAGGTTGTGGGCACGACCACATGCATTGTGGCGGTGGGCGGCATGGCATGGCTCATGTTCAAGGCGATCGACAAGGTGGTCGGGCATCGCTCATTGCCTGCGGATGAGTTGCACGGGCTGGATATTCCGGAAATGGGATGCCTGGGCTACCAGGCCGACGTGCATCCCGAATCGAAGTAAGGATTGCCACGTGGTGCGGGGGTGGAGTTGGACTCCTCGCGGTGACGCGATAGGAAGGAGATTAAGATTAGGATTAAGAGATAGAGATAAAGTTCGAGTTAGAGGTGGTTCTACGCGTTCTGCTGCTTGCGATCCACCGAACGGACTCTACTAATACTTGATGATGGAGAACGCCGGAGTTGGTTCCAGAAGCTTGCGGCCCTTCAAGAATCCGATCTCGATGAAAAATGCGGTTTCCAGCACATGACCGCCGAGCTGGCTGACAAGATCGAGGGTGGCTTTCATGGTGCCGCCTGTGGCCAGAACATCGTCGATCACCACGACCCGCTGGCCTTTCTTGATTGCGTCCACATGCATTTCCACGGTGTTAGAGCCGTATTCCAGGTCATACGATGCAGAGATGGTTTGATGGGGGAGCTTGCCTTTTTTTCGTACGATGGAAACTCCTTTGCCGAGCACATAGGCCAGCGCGCTGCCGAGCAGGAAGCCGCGCGCGTCGATGGCCACGATTTGGTCCACGGGTTTTCTCTGGTAACGATCTGCCAGGATCGAAATGGTGAGGCGCAGGAGCTGCGGATCTTGAAAGACCGGCGTAATGTCCTTAAAGACAATGCCTGGTTTGGGGAAGTCAGGAACGTCGCGGATGGCGGTTTTGAGCCGTTCGGTCGCACTGCGCATGATGGACATGGAAAAGTCGCTTTCTATTCTATTGAATTACAAACCGGCTGTCCTTACTGAACCCTTGGCCTGCTCTTGAGCAGCAACTGGCACAGCCATGACACCTTGTTATGGTAATTGTAATGGACTTGTCCGTGGCATTCAACTTTTTTCGTGCCGATGGAAAACATTTGGAACACCAGGATGCCAAGCAGGGACATTTTACAGAAAGATCGCGGAGAGCGGGGAGGAAAAGCCGGACTTAACGACGAAGACACCAAGACACGAAGTAAGACAAAACACATTTGATGGGCGGATCTGTCCAAGTGGCGGCGTTCCGCGGTGTAGCGTTGCCGTCCCGGCTGCGGGTTCAAGGGGGGTCACGCCCCGCGTTCTGTGGCATCGAGAGGAGGCCGCAACTCGCAGGCGAGGACGCCCGCGCTACGCTAAACCAGCTTCAAGGATTGCGCTTCTGCGGTTTGAAGCCAATCTTCTTGGAAGGTCTCCACACATCCGCATGCAATTCAAACTGAAAGCCCCGTATGTACCCGCCGGTGACCAGCCTGCGGCCATTGAAATGCTGGCCAACCGGCTGCAGGCGGGTGAAAAGCACAACGTGTTGCTGGGCGTGACCGGTTCGGGCAAGACCTATGCGGTGGCGAATGTCATTGCCCGTCTAAACCGTCCGACCCTGGTGATTTCGCACAATAAAACGCTGGCCGCCCAGCTCTACAGCGAGTTCAAACAGTTTTTTCCGGAAAATGCGGTCGAGTATTTTGTGAGTTATTTCGATTACTACCAGCCAGAGGCCTACATTCCGCGCAGCGACACCTATATAGAAAAGGATTCGAGCATCAATGAAGAGATCGAGCGGCTGCGTCTGGCGGCAACCAGTTCGCTTCTGACGCGAAGGGATGTGATCGTGGTGGCCAGCGTTTCCTGCATTTACGGACTGGGCTCGCCGGAAGACTACCGGAACATGGTGATTACGCTGGCTGTGGGAGAGGCATTGAGCCGGGAGGCCTTGCTTGCGAAGTTGGTGGATGTGCAGTATGAACGGAACGACATCGAACTCAGTTCCGGCGCGTTCCGCGCGCGGGGGGATGTGGTGGAACTGGTCCCGGGCTATTCGGAAGACGGATTGCGGATTGAGTTTTTTGGAGATGAAGTGGAGCGCATTTCACGTTTTGAATTGCTGACCGGCGAGGTACTGGAATCGCTTGAGAAGGCCGTCATTTTTCCCGCCCGGCATTATGTGACCCCGCACGAAAAATTGCGGCGTGGCATCGTGGTCATCCAGGAGGAATTGGACGGGCGCATCGCGGAATTTGAGAAAGCTGGAAAATATCTGGAGGCCCAGAGGATCAAAATGCGCACCACCTATGACATCGACATGATGCAGGAGATGGGATTTTGCAGCGGAATAGAAAATTACTCGCGCCCCCTCAGCGGGCGGCCTCCGGGGTCGCGGCCCTACACCCTCATCGACTTTTTCCCGGAGGATTTTTTGACCGTCATCGATGAGTCGCACGCCACGGTGCCGCAGATCGGCGGGATGTATGCCGGGGACCGTTCCCGCAAGACCGTGCTGGTCGAGCACGGATTCCGGTTGCCATCGGCGCTCGACAACCGGCCGCTGAACTTTGCGGAGTTTGAATCGCTGATGAAGCAGTCGATTTATGTTTCGGCCACGCCCGGCGATTACGAGATGCAAAAAGCGGGTGCTGAAAAGGTGGAAATGGTGATCCGCCCGACGGGGCTGCTCGACCCGCAGATCAGTGTTCGACCGCTTCAGGGACAGATTGATGTGTTGATCGGGGAGGCGCGGCTCCGGGCCGAACGGCATGAGCGGACTCTTGTGACGACCTTGACCAAGCGCACGGCGGAGGACCTGACGGACTACCTAAGGGAAGCGGGCCTGAAGGTGGAGTATATCCATTCAGAGGTGGACGCCATCGAGCGGGTGGAGATTTTGAGATCCTTGCGCGCGGGCGATTTTGACGTATTGGTGGGTATCAATTTGTTAAGGGAGGGGCTGGACCTTCCCGAGGTCTCCCTCGTGGCGATTCTGGATGCCGACAAGGAAGGCTACCTGAGATCCGAGCGGTCGCTGATTCAGACTGCAGGCCGCGCCGCCCGGCATGTGAACGGCCAGGTGTTTCTCTTTGCCGACATCATTACGGGGTCGATGCAGAAATTGATCGACGTGACGCGCGAGCGCCGGGTCCGGCAGATTGCGTACAATCAAAAGTGCGGAATTATTCCGCGTTCGACGCAACGAGGGATTCAGGAAAGCCTGGGGTCGATTGTGCGGGGAGGCGGCAAGAAGCCCCTTGCTGGCGGGCCTGAAACCGAGGATGTGGCCATGACCCTGGCCGAGCTCGAGGAGGAAATGATTGAGGCGTCGGAAAAACTGGAATATGAACGCGCCGCCTTGCTGCGCGACCAGATCCAGGAATTGCGGGCGATGCTGTCGGGAGCCACCGCAGAGCCGGGAAACGCCGGAAGGCAGGTGAGATATAAAAAAGGCGGCCGCAAACCGGTGGGCGGAGGCAGGTGAAATGGCCGGTGGTTGGTACAGGAGGAAGTTCACCGCGCTTTTCAAGGTGGTTTCGGCCGTATGTCTTTTGAATGGCTTTGACGCCGTTGCCTGGGGTGAAACGGTTCCGGAAGTTACAACGGTTCCGGATGTGCTTGTTAAAACGCCGTCGGATGAAAATTTCCGCCTCAAGCGTGCGACAACCGGGTTGAGATCGATTCTTTATTTTTACCGCGGGTATTGGTGTCCCTATGGCATGAGCCAGTTGAAGGAACTCCGCAACAGCGAGGGCGTGCTTGAATCGTTGGGCTTCCAGATATTTGCCATGTCGCCGGACCGCCCGGCGCGGGTCCAGGAGACGGCGGCGGACCTTGGGGCGGGGTTTGTGCTGTTAAGCGACAACAAAATGACTGCCGCCCGGGCGTTTGGAATCGCGCATCGGGTCAGTGGTACGGAATGGCAGCAATTGAAACGATACGGCATCGATTTGGAATTCATCAGCGATGAAGCGCATCATGAATTGCCGCAGCCGGCCTTTTATTTTGTGGGTCGGGACGGGAAGATACAGGACCGGTTCCTGCCGGAGCGAATTTCCAGCCGTTTATCCGGGGACGATGTGATACAGCGGGCCAAGCGGCTGCTGGACCTTGAAAATATCAGCCCGAGCGGGAATTGAAGGGAGCGCGCGGCGTGAATTTTGAGTGGCGCGGGTGGAGGTAAAATGCCTTTGTTAATTAGGTTGCAATTGTGCTTTTGCCTTCTATTTTTTTTCAAAAGATCAAATGACCGATGGAAAGCTTATCAAACTCAATTCCGGGGCTTTAAAGAGTTGAAGGCCGGAAGCAACCCTTAACATACGATTCAGAATGACATCCAGAACCCTATCCAAATTCATTAAAGCCGGCGGCCTGCTGCTGGGTTATTTCAGCATGCTCAGCCAGCTATCGGCCCAGGACGCAGCCAAGCCCGAGGCGAAAAATGTGACTTTTGTTGACATTTTCTTCAAACCCTCAGCCGAGGCAGTGGTGTTGTGGATTCTGTTGATCGCTTCAGTGATCATGATTTCCTTTATTATTGAGTTGTTCATCCGCCTTCGCGGCAAGGCGTTGGCGCCGCCCGCTGTTACGGCGCTCCTGAGGGATGCGATTACCGTTCACAATTATCAGATGGCTTATGATGTCTGCCAGGCCAACCCCTGTTTCCTGACGCGCGTCCTCGGGCCGGCGCTGGAAGTCATCGGTTTGGGCAAGCATGCGGTTGAGGAGGCTCTGAATGAAAATTTTGCGAAGTTTTCCGTGCGCTTGAAGTCGCGAAACAACTACCTTTCGACCATCGGGGTGGTGGCGCCGATGATCGGGTTGTCCGGCACTGTGTTGGGTATGATGAGCGCTTTTGCCGTTTTGGGACAGTCTGGTGTGGCAAACATGACGGGGTTGTCCACCGCCATTTCCGAGGTGTTGATCGCCACGGCCACAGGTTTGATGGTGGCCATCCCGGCGTTCATTTTCTTCTATTATTTCAAAAATGCGTCCACTTCGGCTTTCACGGATGTGCATACGGAATTGAAGGCGCTGCTTCGCAATGTGCCGTATGCCCAGTTGGCAGGCTTCCAGATTGCAACAGCCGCAGGCCCGGGCGAAGGCAATGTTTGAGTGGCCTAACAGTCAACCCCGGCCTTGAACCTGTAATTTCATCCGAATGAGCGACGCAGATCCAGCCTTCATGCAGAGTGACGCACTGCCGGGACCGCCCGCCGGTTTGGAGGAAAGCGTGGAGATGGAATTCCAGGTGGCGCCCATGGTCGATGTGCTGCTTGTGCTGTTGCTGTTTTTTATGGCGACGACAACGACGGAGGTGATCACCCAGACGGCGAATTTGGAGTTGCCCAAAGCCACGGATTCTCAAAAGAAAGAGGAAGGCGCCGGCAAGCTCATCATCAATGTCGAGCGTTTGAATTTCAAAATCAAGGTCAACGACCGGTATTACGACGATGCTGATTCCATCATTCCGTTGATCAAATCCGCCGCGCAGAATGCGGTCGCCGGTTCGGCCCCGGGGAAGGGGTTTCGCGTGATCATTCGCGCGGACAAGGACACGGCATACGAACGGGTGAGCGGAATTATGAAGGCCTGTGCGCAGGCCGGGGTGCTGGATGTGATCTTTGCGGCGGACGAGAGTCCGGATAAAAACACGAAATAACCAGGGAGATTTCACAAATGGCAGGTGGCGGATCAGAAGAAGGGGAATTTGGGTTGCAGATTGCGCCCATGCTGGACGTGATGTTTGTACTTCTGCTCTTTTTCATGGTGGGAGCCGGAGCCAATGCGTCGAAGGAAGGCGAACTGGGCATCAAGGTACCGGGCCAGGCTGCACCGAGCAATCCCGTGCCACAGGAACAACCGATTGTTTTGTCGGTCGATGCCGAGGACAACGTCCGTTTCAATGATCAGCCTATGGGAGAGCCGGGTGACGCCAAGTTGGAGAAACTGCGGGCCAAGCTGAAGGAGGTCACGAGTACTTTTGGCGAACAACCCGTGATTATTTCACCGGACGGCCAGACCAAACATTCCCGGCTTATACAGGTTCTGGATGCTTGTTCCTATGCAAAGGTGAAAAAGCTTTCGTTCCGCTATGTCGCCCCCACCAAGAAGTAGGGGCGGGTGGCGTCGGTTTCTGTGGGCTGGGCAAATCCAAGCATCGTAAATAACCCATCCGTTTCTTAACCTAAATTTTTGTATGTCTAACGGGATGAAACGGCAAGGTGCGGCCGCTGCGCTTATCGCGGTACTGGGTATCGTCTATGGAGATATTGGCACCAGCCCGTTGTATGCGTTCCGGGAATGTTTCGAGGGCGCCCATCACATCGACATATCCGCCGAGTCCATCATCGGGGTGCTGTCGCTGATATTTTGGGCCTTGATCTTCATCATCTCGATCAAATACCTGGCGTTTATTTTGCGGGCCGACAACAAGCATGAGGGCGGGATTCTGGCTTTGATGGCCTTGTTGGGCGAAAAGCTCGAAGGCAGGAAACAGTTGGCCGCATCCCTCCTGGTCCTGGCCATTTTCGGCGCCTGTCTTTTGTATGCGGATGCGTTGATCACGCCGGCCATATCAATTCTGAGTGCGGTGGAGGGTTTGAAGGAAATCAACCCATCCTTTGCCCCATGGGTGATTCCGGTGTCGCTGGTGATACTTGTTCTGCTCTTCGCCTGCCAGAAGCATGGCACCAGCAAGATCGGCGCCTTCTTTGGCCCGGTGATGCTCGTCTGGTTCGCCGTGCTTGGAGTGCTCGGAGTCGTCCATATTTGGAGCGAACCGCAGGTGTTGCAGGCGTTGAATCCCTGGGCGGGCTTTCGTTTTTTGCTTAAGCATGGATGGATGAGTTTCGGGGTGCTGGGTTCGCTTTTCCTTGTGGTCACGGGAGGCGAAGCGCTCTATGCCGACATGGGCCACTTCAATGCCAAGGTGATCCGCGAAGGATGGTTTTGGATTGTGCTGCCCGGCCTTGTGCTGAACTATTTCGGACAGGGAGCCTTGCTGCTGCACGATCCCTCGGCACTGGATCAGATTTTCTTTTTGCTGGCGCCAAAATGGGCGTTGACTCCGCTGGTGATCCTGGCCACTGCGGCCACGATCATCGCATCCCAGGCCATCATCACCGGCACCTATTCCCTCACAAGCCAGGCGGTCCAGCTTGGCTACAGCCCGCGCCTGGCGATTCTGCAGACTTCCTCCGAATCCATCGGACAAATTTATATTCCCCTGGTCAACTGGGTTCTCATGCTGGGTTGTTTGGGCCTTGTCGTCGCTTTCAAGGAATCGACAGCGCTGGGCGACGCCTACGGCCTGGCGGTTTCAGGAACCATGATGGTCACCACCGTGCTCTTTTTCTTTGTCACCCGCATGATCTGGCGCTGGCCTCTCTGGCTTGCCCTGGGCCTGACCGGGGCTTTCCTGATCCCGGATATTACATTTTTCCTGTCCAATACCCTGAAAATAGCAACCGGCGGCTGGTTCCCGCTGTTGGTGGGCGCCGTGTTGTTTGGCATCATGATCACCTGGCACCGGGGTCGGGAACTCCTGCGCCGAATGTTGAGCGACGGAATGATCGGCAGCGCGGATTTCATCCGCGACATCCGCAGCAGCCGCCCGCACCGTGTTTCGGGAACGGCTGTCTTTTTCTCGTCGAATCCGGGGACGGTGCCGCGTTCGTTGCTCCATAATTACAAGCATAACAAGGTTCTGCATAAAACAAACGTGTTCCTCACGGTAGTGACCGAAACCGTTCCGTATGTCCAGGGGGAAAGGGCCGAGGTCAGGGAACTGGGAGAAAGCTTTTATCAAATCACCCTGCATTACGGGTTCCGCGAAAATCCGAACGTTCCCGAGGCTCTCCAGCCGATTGAATGCAAGCAGCTTTCCTTTGCGCCCATGAAGACCACGTATTTTCTGTCGCGCCAGACATTGATCGCCTCCAGCGCGGGACGCTCGCGGCTGCCGTTTTGGCAGAAGCCCCTGTTTGTCTTCATGTTCCGCAACGCGCTGGACCCGGCGAAATTCTTCAAGATTCCCGCCAACCGTGTTGTCGAGTTGGGCGAGCAGATGACGATTTAGCCTGCATATTTCATGCTCATTTCAATTGTCAGCCTGTTAGCGCCGGGACGTAACAACGGAAAGATACGTACTGGGCATATGCAGGCTATGTAACCCGGATGTTCCTGCATCCCTGTTCCTGCCAGACTTTGGAGCAGGACACTTTGCTGAGGTTTTCAGAAGCGTGTGAAACATCAGGGTTAGGGTGATTGGAAATGCGGGTCCTCACGCAGAGACGCGGAGCCGCAGAGGAACACATTTTTGCCCCCGAAACACATCAGAACAGGTGGATGAACACGAATAACGCTCATGAAAAGATGGCAAGGGCACTGTGTCATTCTGATCTATTCATAGTGCGTCCACAGGCGAAGGACTTTGACGATGCGGTCTTCCTTAATAACCTGATAGACCAATCGGTGTTGAATATTGATTCGTCGTGAATAGGCGCCGGAAAGGTCCCCGATCAGTTTCTCGTAGGGAGGGGGATTTTGGAATGGATTGTCTGAAATTATATCCAGAAGCGTCTGTGCTTTGTGTTTCAAACCTGTGTTTGCAAGCTTCCTTGCATCTTTCTGCGCCTGTTTGGTGAAAACCAAGCGGTAACTCACCAGTCAAGCTCCTTGGCGCACTCCGATATAGGTGTGGCAAGGCCTGCCCGAATAGATTTGCGCATCCCAGGAATGGAGATCAAATACAGACTTTCTTGAATGGCGCGCCAGTCCTCTTCTGAGACGAGAACAGCATTGCTGCGTTTGCCTGTTATCTGGATGGGCTCGTGCGAGTCTGCGGCCTCATCAAGTAGCTTGTAAATGATGGTGCGGGCTGTCGTGGCTGTAACCGTCTGCATAATGTAAGCGTGCGCAATAGCGTGCGTGCAGTCAAGGAAGATTTTTTTGCAGATACAATCCTGTTCTTCTGATCTGTATGCCTGGGTGTTCAGTTGGGTTTAGAGATTGGCATGGACTTTTTAGATTCCTGCCGATCCCGTTCGATGATGGACATTACCAGTTCTTTGCTTGGTGCGCAGGCTGTGTGAAAGACTTTGAAAGAAAGCCACGGCATATTGAATCCCGTGTTCAGGCCGATCAAGTTTCCATTGGGTGATAAAACAGCCCCACCACTATCCCCAGGTTGCGTTGGGAGGTTTGTTGAAATTACTGAGATACCTTCGTCAGCGCCGACTTTTGACTGGTTCAGTATCTGGCCTGCAAGCACAATCAGCCTGCCGTTTGGGCCCAGCTCACTGGCAAGTGCATAAACTTGTTTTTGGTCTGACTTTAAGGGTTCCAATCGCAGAGGATTGTCGATGTGATTCTCGATATGAAGAATTGCGAATTCCGCTCCGGGTTCGCCGAATGATTTTTTATAAACCACGCGGGCGCGCGCCGTTGCCAGCTTCCCCTCCATCCAGCCGAGGACGCCGCAGTGCGGTTTTGCAGCGTGGGCTGCGGTAATGAGGTAACCATCTTGCGTAATCCCCGTTGCCAGACCGAGAAGGCAATCCGGACTTTCAATTTTCCAGATGCAGTGGCTGCCATTGATGGAGAAGTTAATGTGCATAGGAGAGTCGCTCGCAAACAAAAAGAATCCGCCATGTTCGATGTTTGGGAACTGTGTGCTGAACTCTTTGGCTCCACGTCTTGAAGAATCGTCCCGTTCCTGTTTGGGGGGTTGGCCGAGCGGTGCGCAACCAGCCAGTAGGAGTGCTTAAAGCAGCGTGATAGAGCGGTATTGTTCAGTTTTTTTCTTCATGTAAATTGGCCATAACCACATCAAAAATCGAGTTCACCAAATCGGCAGACGAGCCGATCTGTTCTTGGAGCTGGGGATTCGGCAGGAGGATGGGGTGAAGAATTTCGGAAATGCGGGGTTTCAGCAAGTCTGGATCCCGAGTGAGCAATAATTCCCGATCCAGTTGGCAAAGCACTGGATCGTGCAGCAGGGCGGAAATTTTAAATAGAAAATGGGAACGCTCTTGTTTTGAAGCGATCCGAATTTTGTAGGCGTCGATAAGGTCCGAGCACCCAACAGGCAATGATGCCCGTGATGCAGGCAGATTGGGTTCCGGGATCCGATTCATTCAGGCAGGGTTATGATTGATGAATGTTAGAGCAAGAGCGAGTCAAAAGTGTGACGACATGGCGCTCGCCCCACCACTCGGTTTGCGCGCCTATCAGTACAATCTGCGGTTAAAAATATGCAGCCTTTCAAGCTCCTTGGCATGCTTGTTGCTTCAAAAGTCGCCTTATGTCCAAACTATTACGTTTTCGAGGTTTTGTGCGCACAGTGTCCGTTGTTGCAGGCTTTACAGCCGCCGAGAGTGGGCTTGTTCCATACGTTGGGATGACCACTAGTTGCAGAAAACTGAACGGCAAATAAATGGAAGGTTCGCTAAAAAATGAAAATTGTTTCTCCCATTCAAAAATACCTCGAAGAGCTCCATGCCAGGCTGTTGCAAGACCGTTCGGGAGAGGTGGCGACCTATATCCCGGAATTGGGCAAGGCCAATCCGGAATGGTTTGGGATCTGTGTGGTGACGGCCGACGGAGAGATTTACACGGCGGGGGATACGGATCAAACCTTCACCATTCAGTCCATTTCCAAGCCCTTCGTTTATGGGGTTGCCCTGGAGGACAACGGCCAGAGCGAGGTGCTCAAGAAAATCTGGATGGAACCCTCCGGTGAGGCTTTCAATGCCATCAGCCTGCGGCCCGGTACGGGCCAACCAGCGAACCCCATGATCAATGCCGGGGCGATTGCCACCGCCGCCCTTGTGGAAGGAAAGACACAGGACCAAAAGATCCATCGGATTCTGGATGCCTTTGGCCGCTATGCCGGAAGAGCCCTGAAGGTGGATCCCGATACGTACCGTTCGGAAAGCGAGACCGGCTTCCGGAATCGGGCGATTGGCTGGCTGCTCCGAAACTTCAGCATTATTGGGGATGACCCGACACCCGCACTCGAAGCTTATTTCATGCAGTGTTCGATCCTGGCCAATTGTCGTGATCTGGGAATCATGGCCGCCACTCTTGCGAACGGGGGAATCAATCCACTGACTCAAAAGCGCGCGGTGATGGGCGAATACGTTGAGAAGATGATCAGTGTCATGAACTCCTGCGGCATGTACGATGCGGCGGGCGAATGGATGTTTAATGTGGGCATGCCCGCCAAGAGCGGGGTCGCGGGCGGCATTCTTGCGGTGTTGCCGGGACAGTTGGGCATCGGGGTCTTTTCGCCGCGCCTGGACACGCATGGCAACAGCGTGCGGGGGATCGAGGTGTGCCGCGAGCTTTCACGCGAGTTCAACCTGCACCTTTTCCATGTTCTGCGTCCCGGGAGGTCTGTGATCCGGCGCTGCTTGCGGGGGAGCGAGGTTGGCTCAAACATGTTAAGAAATGACGGGGAGAGCGCCTCGCTGAAGGAACATGGGGACGAGTTGATGCTGATCGAAATGCAGGGAGAGTTGACGTTTACCTCCACCGAGGTGGTTGTGCGGCGGGCTGTGAATGCGGAACCCGCGCCAGACCATGTCCTGCTGGATTTTGCACACGTCGAGGCGGTTGACCTTGCCGCTGCGCGACTCCTTTCTGATCTGGCGCCAGCGCTTTCCAAGGCCGGACGCCAGCTTGTCTTCACGCGCCTGGAGCATCTTTCGACGCTGGGCAAGGTGTTGAAAAAGGCGCAAGGCGACCTGACTCAGCCCCTCTTCCGCATTGTGGAGGATGGCGATCTGGCATTGGAGTGGTGTGAAAATCAGATCCTGGACCGCTATGCCGTCCGAAATCCTTCCGACAAGCGTGTGGAGCTGCATGAGTGCGAGCTTCTCAAAGGGCTGGAGCGCAAGGCCGTGGCAGTCCTGCTGGAGGACATGAAAGAGTGTAAATTCAAGGAAGGGGAGGTCGTTGTGAAAGCGGGTGATCCGGCCGATGCTCTTTTCTTTTTGTTGAAGGGGACGGTCAGCGTCTGGATCCCTCTGCCTTCGGGAAAAAGGCGGCGCGTGGCGACCTTTTCGCCGGGAATGGTTTTTGGTGAGATGGCCGTTCTGGACCGCCTGCCGCGTTCGGCGGATGTGACTGCGGACACGAAGGTCGAATGCCTCTCTCTGACGGTGGATGCGCTGGAAAAGCTGTCAGCCAGTCGGCCGACTGTGTTGGTGACGCTACTGCGAAATCTGGCGCTGGTTATTTCGCACCGCATGCGCAAGAGCAATATTGAGCTCGGTACGCTTCACCGGTAAAAGCAGAACCTCGGGCAGTCAGCTTTCAGCGTTCGGCTTTCAGTTTTACTTCAGAATTCTACATTCTGAATTCTGCATTCGTCTCAACGTCCTTCGCGATCTTTCTGTAAAATCGCTTTCTTTGTTGTCGTGTGAGAATATTCATCCATTTAAAACTCTATTTCCTTCCCCGGTTCGGGGATGAACACATCGATGCCCGGCGCCTGCTTGCGGATTTCCTGGAAAAACCATTCGAGCGCCGGTTTGTCGCCATGCACCAGGGCGCAGTGGCGCGGATGGACCCGCAGGATGAAATCCAGCAAATCCTCGCGCACGGCGTGCGACGTGAAGTCGAAATACCGGACTTCGCAGCGCACCGGTTGGTCGCCTGACAAATTGTTGACAACTACGCGCTCGTTGCGCGGGGTGTGGCGGACGCGTGAAGCGGGGGAATCAGGGTCGGTGTAACCGACAAAAAAAACGGAGTCGTTTTCCCGGGCAAGGAAATGTTGGGCCACGATGTTGGAAGTGGTTTGTTCCGTCATCATACCCGAGGGGAGGAGATAAATATGGCCGCGCTTGGGTTTGAACCCGATCGATTTCCTCAAATCAAAGACCTGCGGACGGATGTCTTCGAGGATCTGCAGGTTGGGCAGCAATCGTTCCGGGCGTCCCGCCAACTGGTCGTACACCTGGGAAAAGACCTTGCCCAAGCCGCCGATGAACAGGGTGCTGTCCGGCAATTCCCCCCGGCGCTGCGCCTGGTGGAGCAGGGTGGTGATTTCCTGGGTCTTGCCCATGGCGAAAATCGGGATCAACACCGCGCCGCCCCTGGCGAAAGTGGCCTGGATGGCCGCAACCAGTTCCTGCTCTGTTTTTTTTCTGGAAAAACCTGCCGGGGTGGGTTGGCCTCCGCGGGTCGTTTCGACAATCATGAGGTCGTACGGCCCTTTCGGGACCTCGGCCTTTTTTACAAGTGTCTGGTCATGCAGGCTGATGTCGCCGGTGTAGAGCACCCGCTTTTTTCCGCATTCGATCTCCGTCATGACAGCGCCGAGAATGTGGCCGGCATTGAAGAATCGGAACCGGCAGTTGTAGGAGTCGCCGGGATCGATGGGAAATCCTTCGATGGACCAATAGTGTTCGAGTTGGCAGGCCTGCCACCTTTCCGTCAGGGCCTGGAGATCGCCGTGGCTAAAAAGCGGGTATTCACGAATGCCTTGCTCTTCGCGCTGCCGTTTCATGACATTGACCGAATTGTGCAGGAGCGGATCGGCGAGGAAATACGTCGGTTCGCTCATGAAAACCCTGGCGTCCGGATGGCGCTGCATGAGCAGGGGCAGGGAACCGACGTGGTCGTGATGGGCGTGGCTGAGGAAGATGGCGTCGATTTTTTTCCGGTCGATGCAGTCCAGATTCGGCAGGGCTTCGAAGCCGGATTTTTTGGGATGCATGCCCGCATCCAGCACCATCCTGGTTTTACCCAGAGTGAGGAGATAGGAATTGGCCCCTATCTCATTGTCTCGCGTCAGATTCTGCAGTGAGGCCATCAACCCGGACCATTTCAGGAATTATTCCGGTTCAATCCCAGCACTTCGGGGGGGATGTTGGTTTTTCCATTTTTGAACTGGCCTGAGATCCAATCGTTCAAGACTTGTTCCTGGCGCATCTGTTCTAGTTGGGGGCGAAGGGTGAGCTGCAACAGGGCGCGTTCGGCCTCGGAAATATTTTCCCGCGCGGCCAGATACAGTATGGCGGCGCCGGAGGGGCTCCGGACCGGATCGCTGATTGAACCCGGTTTGGTTTTTGCGGCCCAACCTGATGCGGCTTGCGCCAGCGGCGATGATTTCTGGTCATCGGTTTTTGCCGGAACCAGCGGCGGCAGGGTTTGGGGTTTCAGTCCGAGTTGTGCCGTGGCATCCTTCCATGTCTTGCCTTGAGCGAGGCTCGCCTTCAGGGCCTGTGCGACGCTTTTGGCCTGTTCCTGCACCCTCGAGACGGTGAGGAAATTCAAGTAATCGGTTTCCACCTGGCTGTGGACTGTATCGAATGATTTTTGCTGGCTGGGAGTGATTGAGAGAAGATGCAGGACGATAAACCCGTCATCAACCTGTTGATAGTCGCTGACCGGCATCTGCGGATTCAGGGTATAGGCCAGATCCGCCAGCGCCTTTCCCTTTGTGCTGTCGATGACGGATTCGGTACGTGTGAAGGCGGCGGTTGCTTTGACCTCCAAGGCTTGCTTCCGGACTTCTGCGCTGACATCGGGTACGGGCTGCTTGGTGTCGTAGGCCTGGAAAAAGATATTGGCGAATACATAGGCCTTCTGACCGCGTTTGG